>JAVVYT010000007.1:0-19562 GCA_036650995.1 Clostridia bacterium
ACATCTTTAAAAGATGGTTTTAATATACCACTTCCGACATTAGTTTCATCGACTACAACAACATTATTAGTATGAGTTTGAGCTGTAATAGTAATTCTATTATAATTTAAGTCAATATATTTTGAGACGATTTTATAATTATTAAGAACATCGTTTATATCATCATTTCTAGTTAAGCTTAAATTAAGCGAGCTAAAATATCCTTTACTAACTCCACCAAATTTAGTGGTAAATGCATGTTTTACACCAAAATTTGTAAGCCTATTGTCGGTATAAAATATAAAATCATCAATTTTATTTTTTGTAAATTTATTATTCATAATATCCTCCAAAGTTTATTTATTATCTTTTTTAAATTATAAAGTAATATATTTTATAAGTCAATAGATAATAATGTTATTAATAGTTGCAATTTTCAAATTTTATGTTAAAATAAAATAAAAAGAAATGAGTGATTTAATGAATTTCTGGGCGTTGGTTGTTGTAATACTTTATATTATCAATTTAATATCTATGTCTTCCCTCTTGTTTTTCGAGAAAAAACCATCTAGTGTTACTTTAGCATGGCTTATGGTCTTTATATTTATACCTATTTTAGGATTTATATTTTATTTTTTCTTTGGAAGCACTACAAAACTTAAAATGCTTTCAAAAAAATATACTGAGAAAGCAATTGAAGTTCAATATGACAAAGTTTTATGGGATAATTACAAGAAAATAGACCAAGATAAGATTGAATTTAACGATGATAAAGTTGACAACTATAAAGATATCATTCTAATGAATTCCAGCAATGCTGAAAGTATTTACACTCAAGATAATACAGTTAAAATTTTAGTAAACGCAAACGAAAAATACGCTGCACTTTTCAAAGATATTGAAAACGCTAAAGAGAGTATAAATGTTTTGTACTTTATAATAAAAGGAAAAGATAAAAGTGGCAAAATGTTTATTTCGTTGCTTGCTAAAAAGGCTAGACAGGGCGTAGAAGTTCGTTTAATTTACGACAGCTTAGGTTGCCTTAAAACGACATACTCCGATTTTAAGCCACTTATTGACGCCGGAGGTATGGTATACAAGTACTTACCTAGCATAATTAAAACATGTGTTGAGGCAAATTACAGAATGCACAGAAAAATGGTAATAATTGACGGTGTGACAGCCTATACAGGAGGCATTAACATAGGCGATGATTATCTAGGACTTGACAAAAGAATTACGCCATGGAGAGATACTTCGATTAAAGTTACTGGCAGTGCAGTGCAGTCGATACAGTTAAGGTTTGTATATGACTGGCTATACATTGATATGCAATTAAATCCAAAGAAAGCTTTTAAATCTAAGATAATTGACCCTATTCATCAAGAAATGTATTTTAAAAACTCCATAAACGAAGGTAAATCGGGAGTTCAGATAATATCATCGGGTCCAGATTGTGATTTTTCGATTGTTAAGGATCAATATATAAAGCTTATTTCCTCAGCAAAGGATTACTTATATATACAAACTCCATATTTTGTACCAGATGAAACTTTATTAAATGTTCTACGAATTGCGGCACATTCTGGAGTCGACATTAGAGTTATGATACCCGGAATACCAGACAAGAAGTTTGTATATTATATTACTCTTTCATATATTGAATATCTTTTAGAAAACGGAATCAGAGTATACACTCACAAAGGGTTTGTTCATGCAAAAACTTTTGTTTTAGATGATGTTATTACATCGATAGGCACTGCTAATTTAGATATGCGCTCTTTTGATTTAGACTATGAATTAAATGCTGTAATTTATGATACTGATTTTGCGAAAGAATCAAGGGAAATATTTTTAAATGATGTTAATGATTGTGAAGAAATTTTTCTTGACGATTACAAAAAAAGAAGCAGACTTCAAAAAGCTAAAGAGTCATTTTTCAGAATTGTTGCCCCACTTACCTAAAATTCTGTTGACATTTTATTTATATCGTGATATATTATATTAAAGGCTTTGACAAAGACAAGCTTTTATTCATAAGCACAGAGAGCTACTGGTTGGTGTAAAGTAGTATTATGGATAATTGATACTCACTTTTGAGCTTCGCTGTGAACTAATTAGTAGCACGCGACGAATAACCTCGTTAAAGGTTTTAAAGATGTGAATTTTACATTCATAATCAGGGTGGTACCGTGAATTATATTTGCCCCTGAAAGCTAAAAAATGCTTTCAGGGCATTTTTTTATAAAAATTTTAAGTTAAAGGTTGGTCTTAGTAATGCAAAAATTTATTGAAAAAAATATTGGTATGTTTTTACACGATGTTTCGGACAGATATAAAAGTACCGAATGTCTTGTAATGCCTGAATTTAATTTACGACTTACATACAAAGAGTTTGATGATGTAGTAACTAAAGTAGCTAAAGCTTTTTTAGGTATAGGTGTAAAAAAAGGCGATCATATTGCAATGTGGGCTACAAATAAACCTCAATGGGTTATCTGTTTTTTTGCAACAGCTAGAATTGGAGCAGTACTTGTTACAGTAAACACAAACTACAAGATTTTCGAGCTTGAGTATTTACTTAGACAATCTGATGCTACTACTTTATTTTTAATTGACGGATTTAAAGATTCAAACTACATTGAAATTATAAACGAATTAATTCCAAATCTTGATGATACAAAACCCGGTGAAATAAATATTAAAAAATTACCGTTTTTAAAAAATCTTATCTATTTAGGTGACACAACAAACGATGGAATGTTTAGCTGGGACGAATTTGTTCAAAAAGGTAATGATATTTCTGACGATGAAGTAACAGAAATTGAAAATAACCTTAGTATGCACGAAGTTGTAAATATTCAATACACTTCCGGTACAACTGGTTTTCCAAAAGGTGTTATGCTAACACATTATAACATTTTGAATAATGGTCTTAATATTGGTAACTCGATGAATTTAAGTGAAAAAGACAGATTATTAATTCATGTTCCTTTATTTCATTGTTTTGGCTGTGTACTTGGTGTTATGTCTTGTATTACGCATGCAACTACTATGGTTATTGCGGACAATTTTAATCCATTAAATTCAATGCAATTAATTGAAAGCGAAAAGTGTACTGCAGTTCATGGCGTTCCTACAATGTTTATTTTTATGCTAGAACACAAAGATTTTAAAAACTTTGACTTTTCATCGCTTAGAACGGGCATAATGGCTGGCTCACCTTGTCCTATCAAGGTAATGAGGCAGGTTGTTGACCTTATGAATATGAAAGAAATAACGATAGCATACGGGCAAACAGAGGCCTCCCCTGTTATTACACAAACCACAGTAAAAGACGATATAGAAATAAGAGTATCGACAGTAGGCTCGGTTTTACCTGGTATTACAGCAAGGATTGCAGATCCTGAAACAAATGAAACCTTACCTCCTAATACGCAGGGTGAAATATGCTGCAAAGGATATAACGTTATGAAAGGCTATTATAACATGGCAGAGGCGACAAAAAATGTTATTGATGCGAACGGATGGTTACACACTGGCGATATTGGTGTAGTGGACGAAAATGGATATTACAAAATCACAGGACGTATTAAAGATATGATTATACGTGGCGGTGAAAATATCTATCCACGAGAAATAGAAGAATTATTATATACAAACGACAAGATATCAGATGTACAAATAATTGGTGTACCATCAAAAGAATTAGGCGAAGAAATCGGTGCTTTTGTCATTCCAAAAGTAAAAAATTCTATGACAGAAGAGGAAGTAAAAGATTTTGTACGCACACATATGGCACGATATAAAACGCCTAAATATGTTGTATTTGTTGAGGAATTTCCTATGAATGCAGCCGGTAAAATACAAAAATTTAAACTAAGAGAGCAAGCGGTTGAAGTATTTCAATTAGCTGATGCACAAAATATAGAAACGGCATAATAGAGATTAAGAAAGAGGCATATTTAATGCAAAAAATTAAATTATCACAGATAAGACAGCTCACTCTTTCTTGTTTATTTGTAGCACTTGGGATTATTATTCCTTTTTTTATTCATATACCTGGGGTTAATTTTGGTCAAATGTTTTTACCTATGCATATTCCAGTAATTCTTTGCAGTTTTATCTGCGGATATAAATTTGGTGGATTATGCGGTTTATTAACTCCCCTACTATCTTCAATTTTTACAGGTATGCCACCTATGCCGACCGTTGCTGTTCCTATGATGTTTGAGCTTTTAACGTATGGATTAATAGCTGCTTTATTATACAAGAAATTTAATGTTTATATTTCTTTAATAGGTGCTATGGTTGGTGGAAGAATAGTGGCAGCTATTGCAACTTTAATTGTATACGGATTAAATGGTAAACCATTTTTATTCCCTGTTTTTTTAACTACTACTTTTGTAACTGCTATACCGGGAATTATAATACAAATTATTCTAATACCGATTATCATTATTATTTTTCAAAAAATGATAAAATCACGCAATTAGCTATTGACAGTAAATACTACAATTGCTATAATATTAATAGAAAACTAAATACTTTATTCTTATCAAGAGTGGTGGAGGGAACGGCCCTATGAAGCCCAGCAACCTACGCAAGTAAGGTGCTAATTCCGTCGCTAGCCGATAGATAAGCTTTTTTATCATTTCGAGCTAACTACTTGAAATGATATTTTTTTGAAATTAAAAAGGAGATTTAAAAAATGAGCAAAAAATTATTTACATCTGAATCCGTTACCGAAGGACATCCTGATAAACTTTGTGACCAGATTTCTGATGCCGTACTAGACGAAATTCTTAAAACAGACAAAAATGCACGAGTAGCTTGTGAAACATTTGCTACAACTGGAATGGTTTTTGTTATGGGAGAAATTACAACAAACACATATGTTGACATTCAAAAAATCGCACGTGAAGTCATAGCTGATGTTGGATATAATGGTGATGACATTGGATTTGATAGCAAAACCTGTGGAATTCTTACATCTATTCACGAACAGTCTGCTGATATTGCTCTTGGCGTTGATTTATCACTAGAAGCAAAAAGTAAAAATGAAAATTCTGATGATAATGGTGCCGGTGACCAAGGAATGATGTTTGGATATGCTTGCAACGAAACCCCTGAGCTTATGCCCCTTCCCATTTCACTTGCCCACACTCTTGCTAAAAGGCTTACAAAGGTTAGAAAAGACAACACATTAACCTATTTAAGACCAGATGGAAAAACTCAAGTTACCATTGAATACGAGGACGATACTCCAATTAGAGTAGACACTATTGTTGTATCTACTCAGCATAATCCTGATGTTTCAATGGAAGTTATAAGAAACGATATTATAGAGTTTGTAATAAAACCTGTTATACCTGAGAATTTAATAGACTCTAAAACTAAGATATTTGTAAATCCTACTGGAAGATTTGTAATTGGCGGTCCTGCCGGTGATACTGGGCTTACAGGCAGAAAAATCATTGTTGACACTTATGGCGGATATGGCAAGCATGGCGGTGGTTGTTTCTCTGGCAAAGACCCTACAAAGGTTGACAGAAGTGCTACCTATGCTGCAAGATGGATAGCTAAAAACATTGTTGCTGCATCATTAGCCACTAAATGTGAGGTGCAAATTGCCTATGCTATCGGTGTTTCACACCCTGTTTCTATTTTAGTAGATACTTTTGGTACTGGTACTATTCCGGACGAGAATATTTCTAATGCTGTTAATACTGTTTTTGATTTAAGGCCAAATGCTATTATTAAAAGTCTTGACTTAAGAAAACCTATTTACAGACAACTAGCGGCTTACGGTCATATGGGACGAGAAGACTTAAACGTTTCTTGGGAACAAACTAATATGGTAAATGACCTATTAAGTGCTATTAATTAATAATCATACAATTTTTATGTTTTTAAAATAAAGAAATTTAATATAATTTTTATCTATTTATTTTAAAAAAACAAAAGAAAAAAGCAGTAGAATAAATTCTACTGCTTTTAAAATTATAAGTTAAATTACTTAAGTTCTACTGTTGCGCCAGCTTCTGTAAGCTTTGTTTTGATAGCTTCTGCATCATCTTTAGAAACAGCTTCTTTAACTGCTTTAGGAGCACCGTCAACTAAATCTTTAGCTTCTTTAAGACCTAAGCCTGTGATTTCTCTAACTGCTTTGATTACGTTGATTTTTTGTGCGCCAGCTTCTGTAAGAATAACATCAAATTCTGTTTGTTCTGCTGCTGCAGCACCTGCTGCTGCTGGAGCTGCTGCAACTGCTACTGGAGCTGCTGCTGAAACACCAAATTCTTCTTCTAATGCTTTTACTAGTTCTGAAAGTTCAAGAACTGTAAGGGTTTTAACCTCGTCGATTAATTTTAATACTTTATCTGCTGCCATGTTAATTTACCTCCAAATTTTTTGTTTATTTATTTTTTAATTTTTCTGTGCTCTTAGGCACTTTTTTGCTCTGCAATAGCATTTAAAGCTACTACAAGTCCACGGATATTACCGTTTAGAACGTTAACTAGTCCACTGATTGGAGCATTCAAGCTACCAAGCATCTTAGCGATAAGCTCTTCTTTCGAAGGAAGAGATGCAAGAGTAATTACTTCATCAGCACTTAAAACCTTGCCATCAACAAATCCTGCTTTTATTTGAAAATTTGAATGACTCTTAGCGTACTCATTTACGATTTTTGCTGCAATAATAACGTCGTCGGTAGAAGTTGCAAGAGCGGTAGTACCATTAAGTATATCGTCTAAGCCTTCAAGACCTACTTTTTTTGCTGCAAATTTAGTAAGAGTATTTTTTACAACTGAATATTCTACATCTGATTTTCTAAGTTCAAAACGAAGCTTAGTATCTTCTTCAACAGTAATTCCTTTGTAATCAACGAAAACACCTGCTGTTGCATTTGAAAGCCTATCGGCAATATTTTCAACAACTTTTTGTTTTTGTTCTAGGACATCTGTACTTGGCATAATTTCACCTCCATATTTTTGTAAATAATCACAATCTCACATGAGATATACAAAGACAAAATAAATAACTCCTAAAAGTTTATTAAAGGAGTTAATATATTAAAAAATATTAATTTACTCCTCGGTAGGATGGCAAAGCCGATTAAACGTAAGTACCTACTGTCTTTGGATTATTCTTTTATTATAATATCATAAAGATATTATTTTGTCAAGAAAAAGTTTTTATTAGTCTACTACTCTATTTGGGTTGATTTTAATACCAGGTCCCATTGTAGAGGCAACTGCACAACTTCTTATATATTGACCTTTTGTTGCTGCTGGTCTTGCCTTAACGATTGCTCCAAGTAATGCTGCAAAATTATCTTCTAATTTTTCTGCACCAAATGATGCTTTACCTATTGGGCAATGAATAATATTTGTTTTATCTAGTCTGTACTCGATTTTACCAGCTTTAATATCATTGATAGCTTTAGTAACATCCATAGAAACAGTTCCGGCTTTAGGGTTTGGCATTAAGCCTTTAGGTCCTAAAACTTTACCTAGACGCCCAACTACACCCATCATATCAGGAGTAGCTACGATTACATCATATTCAAACCAGTTATCGTTTTGGATTTTTGGAATAAGTTCTTCAGCACCAACAAAATCAGCTCCTGCTGCTTTTGCTTCTTCTGCTTTAGCACCTTTTGCAAAAACTAAAACTCTAACACTTTTACCTGTTCCATGAGGAAGAACTATAGCTCCTCTAACTTGCTGATCAGCATGTCTTGAGTCAACACCTAATTTTACATGTACTTCGATTGTTTCATCGAATTTTGCTTTAGATGTTTGAACTGCTAATTCAAGTGCTGCAGCAGGATCATATTGCTTTGTTCTATCGATAAGTTTTGTGCTATCTTGGTAATTCTTACCTTTTTTCATATTATATCCTCCTATTGTGGTTAATTTCGGATAAAGTTAATATCCTCCCACTTGGAAATTAATCTATAACTTCAATTCCCATACTTCTTGCTGTACCTGATAACATACTAATTGCTGATTCTACTGATGAAGCATTCAAATCAGGCATTTTCATTTTAGCAATGTCTTCTAATTGTGCTTTAGTAACTTTAGCAACTTTTGTTTTGTTTGGAACGCCTGATCCAGATTCAATACCGCATGCTTTTTTAATTAAAACAGCTGCTGGTGGCGATTTTGTAATGAAAGAGAATGATCTATCTGCATAAACAGTAATAACTACTGGAATAATAAGTCCAGCTTGATCCTTTGTTCTTTCATTAAATTCCTTTGTAAAGTTCATGATGTTAACACCATGTTGACCTAGAGCCGGTCCAACTGGTGGTGCCGGAGTAGCCTTTGCAGCAGGAATTTGCAATTTAATATAACCTGTAATTTTTTGAGCCATAATTACACCTCCTTAATAACTGATGTGGTAATGGCGAAAACAATTTAATATTTTCTCCCACTATAAAAAACAGCAAAATGCTAGTTTTTTTATTCTACTGGTTCAACTTGATTTAATGCAAGCTCAACCGGTGTTTCTCTGCCAAACATAGATACAATAACTCGTACTCTATCTTTATCTAGCTCTAACTCATCGACAGTACCTATAAATCCTTCTAAAGGACCGTCAGTAACTTTAACATTATCACCAATTGCGTAATCAAGAGTTATTTCTTTAATTTCAACACCAAGTGCTAAAACTTCGCTTTCAGATAAAGGAACGGGCTTTGAACCTGGTCCAACAAATCCTGTAACTCCTCTAATGTTGCGAACAACATACCATGTATCATCATTCATTACCATTTTGATGAGGACGTAACCGGGAAACACTTTGCGAACGATTTCTTTTTTCTCGTTATCCTTCATTTCGGTTATTGTTTCGGTTGGCACCATAATATTCTCAATTAAATCTTGCATTTTTCTGTTTTCAACAATTTTTTCGAGATTGGTTGCAACTTTGTTTTCATAACCAGAATAGGTATGAACAACATACCAATGTGAGTTTTCTGACATAATAATAATCTCCTATTTTGCGAACTGCTGAATTACAAAGCCAATACCAGTAGTGAAAATATAATCCATTGCAGAAATAGCAAGCCCTGCGATAATTATACCGGCAAATACAATAAGGCTGTTGTTTATGATTTGCTTTTTGCTTGGCCACACTATTTTTTTGAATTCACTTTTTGATTCTCTGAAATAGTTACTAATTCTAGTAATTATTGAAACTTTTTTCTTTTCTGGTTTCTTTTCAGCTTTTTTCTCAATTTTTTTATCCATTTTATCTGCTGACATTAAATTTTCCTCCTACCTTTTTTACTTTGTTTCTCTGTGAAGAGTATGTTTACGGCAGAATCTACAATACTTATTCATTTCTAATCTGTCTGGTGAATTTTTCTTGTTTTTAAGCGTATCATAGTTTCTTTGATTGCACTCTGTGCATGCTAATGTAATTTTAGTTCTCATTTTACGGCACCTCCTGTTTCTTTGCCTCCCTGATGTTATTGTAGGTGTAAAATTTTTTCAAAAAAAAAGAACCTACGGACAGGTACTTAGAATATACCATAAGTAAAGAGAAAAAGCAAGTATTTTTTAAAAAAATTATTTTTTTTTACAAATTTCGTAAAGAAACGAAAAAAGCTCTTTAAAAAACGTCCGTTTTGTGATACTATATATATTAATGTTATTTAAAGGAGATTTATAATGAAAGCTATAATTACTGTAATCGGAAAAGACACTACCGGAATCATTGCAAAGATTAGTGCAAAATGTTTTGAGCATGGGGTAAACATACTTGATATCACTCAAAAAGTTTTAGACGATACTTTTGCTATGATAATGATGATTAATGTTACTAACCTTAATATCGGATTCAAAGAATTTATTGATATAATGAATACTCTAGGCGTTGAAAACAATCTTGATATTCATACTGTAAATGAAGATTTGTTCAATTCTATGCACAGAATATAAGGAGTAATTAAATGTTAAACGAATACGATATTTTAGAAACTATTAAGATGATATCAGAAGAATACCTTGATATTAGAACAGTTACGATGGGAATTTCATTACTTGACTGTTGCTGTGAAGATATAAATAAATCCAGCGAAAAGGTTTATGACAAAATCACAAAAACCGCTGAGCATCTTGTAAAAACATGCGAAGATATTGAAAAGGAATTTGGTATACCTATTATAAACAAACGTGTTTCAGTAACTCCTATTTCTTTAATTGGCAGCAGCTGCATTAGCGAAGACTATGCAATTTATGCTAAAGCACTTGACAGAGCGGCACATACACTAGGTATTGATTTTATCGGTGGTTATAGTGCGCTTGTTCAAAAAGGATTTACTAAAGGTGATTTAGCTTTAATTAAAAGTATTCCAAACGCTCTTTATCAAACAAAAAAAGTATGTAGTAGTATAAATGTTGCAACTACAAGAGCCGGTATTAATATGGATGCTGTTAAAATGCTTGGTAAGGTTATTAAAGATACAGCTTATCTTACACGGGATACTAATTCCATTGGCTGTGCTAAACTTGTTGTATTTTCTAATGCACCTGAGGACAATCCATTTATGGCTGGTGCTTTTCACGGTGTATCTGAAGCTGAAACTGTTATTAATGTTGGTGTTTCAGGTCCAGGTGTTGTTCGTAGTGCACTTACAAAAACTGACGGATTTGACCTATCTGAAGTTGCTGATGTTATCAAAAAAACTGCATTTAAAATCACAAGAATGGGTCTATTAGTTGCAAAAGAGGCATCAAAACGACTTAATGTACCATTTGGTATTGTAGATTTATCTTTAGCACCTACTCCTGCAATTGGAGATTCTGTTGCTTATATATTAGAAGAAATTGGTCTTGAAACCTGTGGCGGATGTGGAACTACTGCTTGTCTTGCAATGCTAAATGACGCAGTTAAAAAAGGTGGCGTTATGGCATCCTCTCATATTGGAGGGCTTTCCGGAGCTTTTATTCCTGTTTCCGAAGATGCTGGTATGATTTCTGCTGCACGCTCAGGAGTTTTAACACTTCAAAAGCTCGAGGCTATGACTGCTGTTTGCTCTGTTGGACTTGATATGATAGCAATTCCCGGTGATACTTCTGAAGACGTTATCTCTGCATTAATAGCTGATGAGATGGCAATAGGAATGGTAAACAATAAAACAACCGCTGTTCGTGTTATTCCTGCATACGGCAAAAAAGTAGGCGATGAAATTGAGCTTGGAGGTTTATTAGGTACAGCTCCTATAATGAATATCGAAACCAGCTCACCTAGCAAATTTATAAATAGGGGCGGAAGAATACCTGCTCCTATGCATTCAGTTAAAAACTAACAATTTGTTATATTTAACTAAAATGATAATATTAAGACATTTAAAAATGTTGTTTTTTGTTGTTGAAAAAAAGTGAAAACTAGCATATTATTTAAAGAGAAAAAACAGAAACGAGGTTATCTATGTGGATGAAATAATAAATGAAATAATTGAAATTGAAAAGCGAGCTCAAAACATAATGAAAGAGGCTCGTGATATGAAAGAAGAATTATTAAGCACAATAGATCATGATATAGAGAAAATGAAAGAATCATATTTAAGCCGTGCAAATGACCGAATTAAATTTGTGCGTGAAGACGAAGACAAAAACACAGCAAAAGCAATTGAAAAGATAGACAACGAGAAGTCACAAGTTCTTAACAAATTGCAAAGTAATTATGATACAAATGCTAGTGCTTGGGTCGACACAATGTTTAACAATATCGTAAATTCATAAAGTATATTTAAAGGTGGACAATATTTTGACAGGTTTTTTCAGTCACAATGCAATAACTGCAAAAATCCGAGTTCTTTACGGAAAGCGGATTACTAAAAGTGAATATGGTGAACTACTTAAAAAAGTTACTGTTAATGAAATTGCCGCTTTTTTAAAAGAAACAAAGGCATACAAAGAAGTTCTGGAAAATGTCGACAGTTCCCTCTTACACAGAGGGCAACTTGAAAGTTTACTACGAAGAAGTTTTTTTAATGAACAATTATCAATTTTAAAATTTTCACAAAACGAGGACACTGCTTTTTTAAAAAATTTAATTTCAAAATATGAGATTGAGCAGATACTAAGCTTTTTTAACTTTTTAAAATCAAAAAGAACAAATGAATTTATCTATTCTGTTCCTGATTATATTGTAGAGTATTCTAAAATTAATCTTACCGGTATTTCGGGTTGCTCTTCGTTTGAAGAATTTAAAGAATTAATTAGTGGTACTGAATATGAAAGTATTTTCAGAAATTACATTCCTGAAAACGACAACGATTATTCCTCACTCGAAAAACTTTTATATTCTTTTTATTATGCTAAAATATTTAAAAACATTGATAAGTTTTCTTCATACAAAGCAAATGTTAAAACGTTTTATCTTCATGAAATAGAGATATTAAATTTCATACACATACTAAGACTTAAAAAATACTACAAAGCAACACCTAGTGATATAGAAAAGCATATTATCCCCTTTAGCAGTAAAAAAGCTATTTCTTTATTTAAAGAGATTATCGACGCACCGGACGATGTTTTAGCGTTAGAGATATTATGCAAGTCAAAATATTCTAAGTTTTTTGCCAACAAGGATTTTAATGTAGTAGAGCAGTATCTCCTTAGCTTTACATATGATATTAGCAAGCAAAATCTTGTATCGGGAAAAGCTTCTAACGTTATACCGCTTGCCTATCTTAATTTTAAAGATATAGAGATACACAACATTATTTGCATAATAGAAGGAAAACGATATGGTGTTCCCTCTGAGGAAATAAAAGGACATTTAATTGGCATATAATATTATAATTTATTGAAAGTGAGATGTTTTAAATGGCAATCGAGAAAATGAGCTTTGCAAAAATAGTAGCACCAATTGCAATGTTTGATGAAGTATCAAGATATTGTATTGTCGGGAATAATTTTCAGCCAGAAGCTATTAATGAAAAGGCTCATGATTCACAGCTTATTCCATTTACTGAAAAAAATCCATACACACCTGTTTTAAATAAAATAACCGATTTTGCTGCGAGGGCGACAATTAAGCTTAAATACTTTGATTTTTTTGATTTAGAGCTTGACTCTAATGGAATTTCAGATAAAATTGATACTTTTGTTACTGAATATTCTCAATCGGATTCAAGAAAAAACGAGCTTAGCAAAAAGATTACTGAAGATAAGCAGATTATAATACAGCTTAATCGATTGAAATCTGAAGATGTTTTACTTGATGACATTTTTAATCTTGAATTTGTGAAATTCAGATTTGGCAGAATACCGAGTGAAAACTACAACAAACTTGTTAACTATTCTGACAGTTCTGAATTCCATTATGTTCCAACCTCTATCGAAAAAGAGTATGTTTGGGGAATGCTTTTTATTCCTAGTATTAACAGCAGAAAAGTTGATATGTTTTTCAATTCGCTGAGTTTTGAACGTGTTAGAATATCTGAACGAGCGCATGGTAAACCGGCTGAAGCACTTGCGTTTTTTGAGAAGGAAATAAAAGAGTCTACCGAAGAGTTAAACACTCTTAATTTAAATCACGCAAATTTTATGAAAAATACTTCTAAAGACATTTTAATATATTACTCTAAAATACGTTGTCTTAACGACACTTTCGAGCTTAGAAGATTTGCTATTCACTCCGACAACACCTTTTACATTTCCGGGTGGATACCAAGTTCTGATATCGATAACTTTACTAAAAGGATAAACGAGTTAGTCGGGGTTAGTATTGTAGTTGAAACCGCTGAAGCTTGTCCTACTACTCCTCCTACAAAGCTTAAAAATCACGCAATATTCAAGCCTTTTGAAGATTTTGTTCGACTGTATGGACTACCTGATTATAATGAGTTTGACCCTTCTGCCTTAATTGCTATTACCTACACTATTTTATTTGGAATGATGTTTGGTGATGTAGGGCATGGAGCTATTCTTCTAATTGGCTCTTTAATCTTCTATTTTGTAACTAAAAAGCCAATGGCATTTATAGCTACGATGGTTGGAATTTCGGCTATTGGATTTGGCTTTTTATATGGGTCGGTCTTTGGGTATGAGAATGTTGTTCCTGGACTTATTCACCCACTTGAAGATACAAATCAAATTTTAATAGCGGCTGTTGCTTTTGGAGTTATACTAATATCAATAGGTATGATTATAAACGTAAAAAATGGTATAAAGCAAAAAAATATTGGAAAAGCACTCTTCTCCCCTAACGGAGTTTTTGGAATTGTATTTTACTGGGCTGTTATAGTTGGAGTAATTGTTTTATTCCAATTTGGCAAAAACATCTTCTCAATTTGGTACATTATAGCGTTTGTTGGCGTTCCTTTACTGCTATTTTTCCTAAAAGAGCCGCTATCGCATCTTATAGAAACCAAAAAGGGATTTAAGCCTGAAAGTTGGGTTGACTTTATAATTCAAAACATCTTTGAGCTATTAGAAGTTCTCCTTAGTTTCCTAACCAACACAATTTCATTTATACGTATTGGAGCTTATGCTATGAGTCACGCTGGAATGATGCTTGTTGTATTTATTTTAGCTCGTGGCACGGGAGAGGCCAATAATTTAATTGTAGTAATACTCGGTAACATACTAGTAATGGGACTTGAAGGAATGATAGTTGCAATACAAGCGTTACGACTTGAGTTTTATGAAATATTCTCCAGATTTTATTCAGGAGAAGGACGAGCATTTGAACCTGCTCATATACAATATGACGACAAAAAAGATTAAGTTTATTTTGAAAGGAAAATTATCATGATTGAAGCATTAATTTTATTACCACTAGTTTTACTACTTTTCGCACCACTACTACCTATTATTAAAAAACAAACCACCGGAAAGGTTGCAAAATATTCTGTTTTTTGCAACGTAGGCTCATTCTTTGCAATCTGCATTATTTTAACCTGTTTTGTATTTACTACACCTTCTTTTGCTGAAACTGCTGTTGCAGTAGCTAAAGAACCTATGAGTGTTGGTGCAGGTCTTGCGTTACTAGGTGCAGGTCTTGTTATGGGATTTAGTACAATTGGTGCCGGTGTTGCCGTTGCATCTGCTGCTTCTGCTGCTATTGGGGCTACTGGTGAAGATCCTAAGATGTTTGTAAAATCTCTTATTTTCGTTGCACTTGGTGAAGGTATTCCTGTATATGGTCTACTTATTGCTATGCAAATACTTGGTAAAGTATAAAATTTATTTTAAAGAGGATATTTTAAAAGATGAAATTTTATCTAATTAGCGATAATGTTGATACTCAGCTTGGCATGCGTCTTGCTGGTATTGACGGTATTGTAGTTCATGAATATGATGAGGTAAAGCAGGCTCTTATAAGGGCAAGCGAAAACCCGGAAATTGCAATTATACTTATCACTGAAAAACTATCTAGTCTATGCAAAGACATTGTTTTTTCAATAAAGCAGGACAACGCAAATCATACTTTAATTGAAGAAATACCTGATAGGCATGGTATGGGACGAAGTGAGGGTGCTATTGCTAAATACATACGTGAATCTATTGGAATTAATATTGAATAAGAAAAAAGGTGATATATATGGCAGAAGAACAGCTTGACAAATTCATTGAAACTGTAATGAACGACGCATCGCAACAAAAAAACAAGCTCATTCGTGAAATTGAGATGGAAAAGAAAAAACAGATTGATAAAAAAGAAGAAGAGATACTTCAAAATATTTATCTTGACATACAAAAACAAATTGCAGACATTCAAAACAAGGCCAGCAGACTTATATCGAAGTCTTCTTTTGACAGCAGACGTGACCTTTTATTAAAACGTGAAGAATTAACTAACAAAGTTTTTAACACCCTTAAAGAAAAGCTTTGCGAGTATTCAAACTCTGATTTATATAAAGAGAAGAGTATTGATAAAATAAAGGAACTTCTAAAATTATATCCAAAAGAAGAAACGTATTTATCCTTCAACAAAAAAGATTACAGTGAGTTATTGCCTAAAATAAAGCTTAATACCACTACTAAAACTACTGTTGACGAAACTATTTTTATAGGCGGATTTATTTTTGAAGTTCCGTCACTTAATATTCAATATAATGAAACTCTTGATTTAAAACTTGAAAATCAAAAATCTGTTTTCAATGAAATTTCTGAGCTTAGCATATCATAGCTTAATTTTACTTTACTAATTTGCGTCTTTGCTTTTAGTGAGAAAGGATAATCACAATTATTATGGACAAACAATACAAAATATACAATATAAATGGACCTGTTATTACTGTAAAAGATGCGCCTACCTTACAAATTCAAGAAAAAGTTTTTGTCGGTAATGCAAAACTAGTCGGTGAAGTTATCGGTCTTTCAAAAAAGAAAACTATCGTTCAAGTTTATGAAGTTACAACTTCTATTGCACCAAACGAGCCTATAATTCCAACTGGAAATCCTATGAGTGTTTTACTAGGTCCTGGTATTTTATCTAACATATATGACGGAATTCAGCGTCCACTTCGTGCGGTTGAGGCTATTAGTGGGAATTTTATTACTCGTGGAATTGATGTTCCCTCTATCGACTTTGAGAAAAAATGGGATGTTACTGTAACTGCAAAGATTGGCGATACATTAAAAAGCGGAGAGATATATGCTACCACTCCTGAAACATCGGCTATAATACATAAATGTATGGTCCCTCCTAAATTATCTGGTAAAGTAACTTTTGTAGCTAACAATGGTAGTTATACTGTAAATGACAAAATAGCTGTTATTGTTGATGACAAAGGAATTGAGCATACCTTAACATTATGTCAAGTATGGCCTATAAGGGTACCTCGTCCTATCATAAAAAGAGTTCCAATAGATAGACCTCTTATCACCGGACAAAGGGTTATTGATTCTCTTTTTCCAATAGCAAAAGGCGGAACAGCCGCTATTCCTGGTGGATTTGGCACAGGTAAAACTATGACACAACACCAACTTGCTAAATGGTCTGATGCGGATATTATAATCTATATTGGTTGTGGTGAACGTGGAAATGAAATGACACAGGTTTTAGATGAATTCGGCGAACTTATTGACCCAAAATCTAAAAAGCCACTAACCGACCGAACTGTTCTTATTGCTAACACTTCTAATATGCCCGTTGCCGCTCGTGAAGCTTCAGTTTATACTGGAATTACACTTGCTGAATATTACAGAGATATGGGATATCACGTTGCAATTATGGCAGATTCAACCTCTCGCTGGGCAGAGGCTCTTCGTGAAATTTCAGGTAGACTTGAAGAGATGCCGGCTGAAGAAGGATTTCCTGCTTATTTACCTTCTCGTTTATCACAATTTTATGAACGTGCTGGTTATGTTGACACTTTATCAGGAAACGAAGGCTCTATAACCATTATAGGCGCTGTATCCCCTCAAGGCGGTGACTTTTCAGAGCCGGTTACTCAAAATACCAAACGTTTTATTCGTTGTTTTTGGGCATTAGATAAGCAACTAGCCTACTCTAGGCATTATCCTGCTATAAACTGGAATACTAGCTATTCTGAGTATATAAATGAGCTTTCACCATGGTATGAGAAAAACGTATCTCCTAATTTTCTTAAATACAGACAACAAATTGCTTTTATATTAAGTGAAGAAAGTGATTTAATGGAGATAGTAAAGCTTATAGGTTCTGACGTACTACCCGATGACCAAAAACTTATTATTGAGATATCGAGAGTAATAAGACTAGGTTTTCTACAACAAAATGCTTATCATGCTGTTGATACATATGTTCCGCTTGAAAAGCAGTGTAAAATGATGGAGATTATTCTTTATTTATATGAAAAATCAAAAAAGATAATTGAACTATCAATACCACTTTCACAGATTATAGATTTACAGCTTTTTGAAAAGCTAATAAAGATGAAATTTGATATTGAAAATGACCAACTAGGAAAGTTTGACGATTACAAAAAAACTATTGATGAGTCTTTTTCAAAGATAATAAATGATAACAGTGGTAAAACTGTTTAGTATTAAAAGGAGTTGATTTTATGGGAGTAGAATATTTACATCTTAGTGAAATATCCGGTCCTTTAATTGTTATTGAAGGAGTAAAAGGTGCTTCTTTTGAGGAAATTGCAGAAATCACAATGACAAATGGCGAAAAAAGACTTGGCAGAATAATTGAAGTATCCGATGATAGAGCAGTAGTTCAAGTGTTTGAAGGAACAATGGGAATGTCCCTTGAAAATTCACACGTTCGTTTTAAAGGCAGACCTTTAGAGCTTTCTCTTTCAAAAGAGCTTTTAGGTAGAGTTTTTGATGGAGCAGGTAGACCTATTGACGGACTTGGCGAAATATTTGCAACAAAAAAAGAAGATGTAAACGGTAATCCTATAAATCCTGTTTCCCGTGAGTATCCTCGTAATTTTATTCAAACAGGTATTTCATCTATTGATGCACTTACAACACTTATTCGTGGGCAGAAATTACCTATTTTTTCAGGAAGTGGATTGTCACACAATGAGCTTGCAGTTCAAATTGTACGTCAAGCGCAGATTTCTGGTGATGATGATAACAACTTTGCTATTGTCTTTGCAGCTATGGGTGTTAAAAATGACGTTGCAGACTTTTTCAAAAAAAGCTTTGAAGATACAGGTGTTTTACAAAGAGTTGCAATGTTTATGAATATGAGTAATGACCCTATAATCGAAAGAATATTAACACCTCGCTGTGCCCTTACCGCTGCTGAATACTTAGCATATGAATGTGGAATGCACATTTTAGTTATTTTAACTGATATGTCCTCATATGCAGAGGCACTTCGTGAATTTTCTTCTTCAAAAGGTGAAATTCCCGGAAGAAAAGGCTTTCCAGGATATTTATATTCAGATTTATCAAGTTTATACGAACGTGCAGGTATGATAAAAGGCAAAAAAGGTTCTGTAACACAAATTCCTATCCTCACAATGCCAAACGACGATATAACCCACCCTATCCCCGATTTAACAGGATATATTACAGAGGGGCAGATAGTTTTAGACAGAGCTTTAGAACGTAGCGGAGTATATCCATCTGTTTCTGTTTTATCTTCACTATCAAGGTTAATGAAAGATGGTATAGGAAAAGGATTTACAAGAGAGGACCACTCTTCCCTATCTAATCAGTTATTTTCATCCTATGCTAAAGTGCAAGATGCTAGAGCATTAGCTTCTGTAATTGGTGAGGATGAATTATCCGAAACTGACAAGCTATATATGGCTTTTGGAAAACGTTTTGAAGAAGAGTTTTTAAAACAAGGAATGTATGAAAATAGAACAATTGATGTTACACTTGATTTAGGCTGGAAAATTCTTGGTATGCTTCCACAATCAGAGCTTGACCGTGTTGAACTTCCTATTTTACAAAGATACTACAAACCTCACGAGAGAGTAAGAGAAGTAATTAAATATTAATTAATATAAAATAAAGGTGGTGATGAAAAGATGGAATCATCAGTATTCCCTACAAAAGGCAATTTAATGCTTACTAAAAAAACTTACAATTTATCAGTATTAGGCTACGAGCTTATGGATAAGAAAAGGAATATTTTAGTTCGTGAAATGATGGGTCTAT
>JAVVYT010000008.1:0-5388 GCA_036650995.1 Clostridia bacterium
TTGTCTATAAAAAAGGTCTATTTACACTTATGAGAATTTTTATCCATCCAATAAATAAGTTCGTCGCAGTTTTTGCAGGTGTTTTCGGTTGTTTGCTGTTTTACCCATTTTGAAACGCCTATTTTTTTCATATTATTTAGATCATCAATAACGTTTTTATGATGACCGATGCCATTTTCAATATGTGTATCTTTAAAACTATTTAGCCTATCGCACGGAAACTCCGCACAGTCATAGCAGCGGACAACGTTATGCCCCCTTGCACAATCTCTAAATCCGTTGTTGCAGACTTTGCAAAAATCGGTTAGTTTATCGGACAAACAACCGTGGCACTCTTCTGGAAAGCAAGGGCAAGTTCCACAAAACAAGCCACAAATTGCCGCTGTTTCTTCGTTTGGAATTTTTTTCATTTTATAACCTCATTTTTTAATAATTTTTACGTTGTCGCCCCAAACTATGATTGCCTCTTTATTGCTAATTGCCATTATCTTTAGCGTTTTTGAGTATTTACGTATCATTTTTTGTGCGCTTAATATAAATGGAAAGTTTATTCTGTGTGGCACTACCGAAAAATCCACTAAGTTCATACCCGCAAAACCCTTTAATAACGGTGCTTTTTTAGTTGGGTCCATAACTGTTACATACTCTAAGTTTTCGGCTGTAACCATTGCACCGCCGGACTCTCCGATGTATAGCTTGCCTTTTTTTACCTCGTCTATAATTATCTTGTCTGCCCCTGTCCTTATAAGCTCCTGCATTAGAAAAAAGGTGTTTCCTCCCGATAAATATATGTAGTCGTTGGTGGTTATTTTTTTGTAAATCTCGTCATATGTAGCGGTTGAAAGCTCAAGTTCATCTACTGTAAGCCCTAATTTTTCAAGTGCTTTTGTGCCTTTTGAAACGCAAAATGAAACCATATCCACCCTGCTCGCTGTCGGTATAAAAGTAACTCTTTTGCCTTTTAAATTCTTCTCAAACTTCGGTAAAAGCTCCCCGACCTGTGCAAAAGACGACACCAAAAATAATTTCTTCATACTCTCTCCTTTTCTATTTTTTCAAAATTAAAAACTCCAAATTCTAAACTCCTAATTCCTAACTCGTAACTCCTAACTCCTAATTCCTAACTCCTAACTCCTATAAATCTCTATCTTATCTTTATTATATTTTATCTCAAACAAAAAATCAACCCCAAAAGTGGGATTGATTTTAATGGATTTTATTCTATCGGCACAAACACCGACGCATCTCGGTGACAAATAGGGCAGATAAAGCCCTCAGGCAACATTTCTCCATCGTATATGAAATTACATACCGTACATCTAAAGCCTTTTTTAGAGGTAGCCTTGCTCTCTATGACATCTTTTTCATTAGTGCTATTTTCGGAGGTTTTGTCTGCTGATTTTGTTTTACGAGTTTGGTACTGTGCATATGTTAGCGGTGGTTTTTGCTCTAGTAAATCGCAGTTTAGCACTTTTGCGATAAAAATCACGTGTGTATCCACCAAAATTTCCTTTTCTAGTTCGCAGGAAAAATAAGCAACACTTTCTTTAATATAAGGGTTATTCTTTTCATCGACTAGATAATCGATATTTTCAAATTTATCTTTAGAAATGCCAGATACAAAGCCAAAATTTGCTATCAAATCGTCGGTTGTAGAACTATCTAAAACTGAGATTGTAAAGCTCTTTTTTTGACGAATAAGAGTAGTTGTGAGGTGATTTTTCTCTAAAGACACCATAACTCTAGGAGTTTCATCAGTAAGTTGCAAAGCGGTATTCACAATACAGCCATTTTTCTTCTCCCCATTTTCCACCCCTATTAGATAAAGCCCATACGTCAAACTAAAAAAAGCATTTTTATTCATAACAATCCCTTTTCACGTAAACCACCACAAAATTTTAAGACTAGGGCGGTTTGTAATAATTATTTTACTTAATCGGTACTACTACAAGAGTTTTTCCTAAAGGTATAAGCAACTTTATCATCGTTAAAATTTGCGGTATATTTTCCCTTGTTTTCATTCTTGCTATAATAGGTTGTTTTACTCCGCTCAATTCCTCTAACTGCTTTTGTGTAAGACCTCGCTCTCGCCTTAGTTTAACAACTTCGGCTACAAGCTCTTTTTTCTTTTGCTATTATATGTTCTCGCTTTCTGTTATGCCATTTTCCCACAGCTCGCACTCTGATATATCAACATCTTCATTCCACGATATACCACAGCCACCACAGTCTACAAAAACGTTTTTAAAAATGGCAGGATTATCTTTAAGTGGTGTAAACATTTGTGGAAATTCAGAGAATAGCTGTTTTACATCATATGTTTTTTTTACTCCGTTTACAAATAAAACAGATACCATAAGGTTATCCAGTGGCTTTACTTCTTTTACTCTTATTGATAATGCCATATCTTACACCCTTTCTATCTATTTCTGCCCCTTATTCAAGCGGCGGAAGTTTCTTTAATGTCTTTGTGTCCCACATACTCATTATATCGCTTTTATATTGTTCAGCCCATTCTATTATAAGTGCTTGAGCTTTCTTTGGTAAATCGCCCTCTATCATTTTAAGAGTTTGAATGTCAAAGCTTCCATTATATTCTCCGTATACAGCGTGGAAATGTGGTGGGTTATGATCTCTTGTTAAAAATATTTTAATTACAATTCCGTAAAACCTTGTTATCTCAGGCATATTCTAAAGCCCCTCTTTCTAACATTATTATAACACGAACGTTATTTGACATCAATAACTTTCACGTATATTTTTAAGGATTTCTTCTAGTTTAATGGTGCCACGTACGTTAATTTATTAAATAGCATTTATCGATTATGTCGCCATAAAAGTATCGTCCGGATAGTTTTTTTCCTGTTATCTTTTGGTATTGCCGATTTATTTTATCGAAATTCTCGTTCACATAAACGTTCATCTGCGCTATTGTTTTTTCTTGCGGGAATGATACATATAAACCGTGCAAGTTGTATTTAACTACGTTATTTATAGGCTCTATATTTTGCAAATTTGTAGAGTCTAGCATAAAGAATTTTTTAAACGAATAGGTATCATCTGTGGTTTTTGGAACAGGTGGCATTCCCTCTAGTGGTCCGCTTTCAACTGTACTAAAAGCGCCAATTGTATGATCCACCATAATTTCACTATCGGTTAAATTAAGATAATTATAGGTAGGCACGTTCTTATTATCTACTGCGTTTTTCGATGCCCAGGTCGTGTCTACGTGGTAATAACTTCCATTTATTTCAACCATATTCCACTGATGGCTCTCGCCCTTTGAATTACCATAAACCTGCACTACATTTACCCCGAGTAAGTTCAAAATATGCGCAAAGGCGTATGAATATCCCGAACAAATGGTTTTATTATTAACTATGCCGGCGTATGATCTTGTTAATGTAGAATTTATATCTTCTTTTCTTCTAATCTGATTGCTAAGTTCCTTATCATACTGTATGTTTTCTAAAAAATAGTTATAAACGTATATCTCTTTTTCCAAAGCGTTTGCATCTTTATTTATCCCTTTTAGTATTTCATTTGTTTTTTGGATAAATTTAATTCTACTCTCTGTAATTTTCTCTCGTGAAACTTTGTTTTGTATAATATAATCCTTTTCATCAGGGATCTCCGTTTCAGTTTCACTGCTATACGTGATTAAAATTCCAATTTCTTTATCATAATTTGATACAATATTAACTGAGTTTGCCCAAAATACATCAGGGTTTGACTCGTGATAATAAAAAAACATTTTTAGCAGGGTATTTGTATTTGTTTCTAAATCGCTGACATCAATCAAATTCCAATAATTTTTTACAGCCTTGTCCACTCGTTTATATATCTCTTTTTCCACATCGGTAAGCTCTTTATATCCGTAACGCATCTCTTGTGAAACAGGTATATGCTCACTTGTGTAGTTAAACTCAGCCTCTAGCGGTGCCTGCTTTTTCACTTCTTTTTTATACTCTTCAGTATATAAATATATTGAAATATTTTTTGAAATTTCATCAAGATAATTACAGCCAGAAAGAGCGCTGAGCATTATTACAGCAGCTAAGCTTATGGTAATGGCTTTTTTAAATTTTTTCATAAATCCTCCATAAAACAAGGGTTTATTTTATCAGCTTATCTATAAGCTTGTATGCGTCTTTTTCGACGATTTTTGTTGTCGCTGCTAGTTTCTCATTGTAACTGCTAACACCTTTTACTAGCTTATTGCTCTTGTAAATTATATAAGGAATATAATCTTTTGTGTGAGTTTTAAGCTCTACTGGTGTTTTGTGGTCGGGTGCCACCATTATTGCAACATCTTCATTCTCAAACTCTTTTAAAATAGGCCCTACTATCTCTTTGTCTATATTCTCAATGGCTTTTATCTTGTTTTCTAAGTTGCCCTGATGTCCACATTCGTCCGCCGCCTCGATATGTATGTATACAAAATCAAGTCCGCCCCTAAGTGCCGCTATCGCCTCGTTTGTCTTGCCTTTGTAGTTGGTGTTAATGTTTCCTGTTGCTCCCTCTACCTCGATTACTCGCATATTAGCACAGATAGCAATGCCTTTTAATAGATCCACCGCTGAAATTACCCCACCATTTAGGTTTGTTTTTTCTTTGAAATCTGATAAAGTCGGCTTTGTTCCCTGCCCCCATATCCAAAGTGAACTAGCCGGATTTTTGCCCTGCTTTATTCTCTCTAAATTTATAGGGTGGTTTTTTAATAGCTCCTCGCTCTTTTTCATCAGATTTAATATATATTCTGCACTATCCCCTTTAGGAAGATACTCTGTAATCTTTTTATCGGATATATCGTGCGGAGGTACAAGCTTTACGTTAGTACTTCCGTCTGTTATGCAAAGGCAATGACGATAGCTAATTCCTGGATATAACTTAACTTTGTTCGTATCGATTTTCTCGGCAACATATTTTATTAGAGAAACTGCCTCCTCTGTTGTAATCTCACCGGCACTATAATCTACCATAGTTTTATCTTCAAACTTAGCATCATCAGATAAGGTAACTAAATTTGCTCTAAAGGTAACGTCATTTTCTTTAATGTTAATTCCCATACTAACAGCCTCAAGTGGTGAACGTCCCTTATAATAAATTGACGGATTATACCCTAACATCGAAAGATTAGCAACATCGCTACCTGCCGGTAGGTTATCCGGAACAGTTTTTGCAATGCCAACCTCTCCGTTTTGAGCCAAAAAGTCCATATTGGGTTTATTAGCTACTTCAAGCGGTGTCTTTCCACCAATTTTAGCTATTGGATCATCTGCCATTCCGTCCCCTAATATTACAATATATTTAATAACAATGCACTCCTTTAAAAAGCCTTTTTATATAGCTTTTCTCTTATTTTTTAAAACTGTTTTTTCAAGTATT
>JAVVYT010000008.1:5488-13825 GCA_036650995.1 Clostridia bacterium
AAAGCCTTTTTATATAGCTTTTCTCTTATTTTTTAAAACTGTTTTTTCAAGTATTTTTGACTGCTTTTTTTCTTTCAAAATCAATTTTCAAATATTTAAACTGTCTTTTGCTTTCAAAATCAATTTTTTATTTGTCACGAAGTTCTTTTCTCATAATTTTTCCAGAAATAGTCTTTGGAAGTTCCTCAACAAACTCAATCACTCTTGGATATTTATAAGGTGCTGTATGCTTTTTAACATACATTTGAATTTCTTTTTTAAGCTCATCACTAGCAGCTCTTTCATTTGTTAGCACAATGGTAGCTTTTACAATCTGTCCACGAATTTCATCAGGAACACCTGTAATTGCACACTCTAAGATATATGGAAGTTCCATTAATACGCTTTCAATCTCAAACGGGCCAATTCTATATCCTGAAGATTTAATCAAATCATCGGTGCGTGAAACATACCAAAAATATCCGTCCTCATCTCGCCACGCCATATCGCCGGTATGATAAGTGTTATCGTACCAAACTTCTTTGGTTTTTGGCTCGTTTAAATAGTACCCCTTGAAAATTCCAGGTGTATGCTCACCGTCCATACGAATTACAATCTCTCCCGGTGTGCCATCAGGAACAGTTTTTCCGTCACTATCTATTAAGTCGATTACATTTTGACAAATCGGTTTACCCATTGAGCCGGGTTTTGGAATAGCACCGATTAAATTTGCAATAAGTGGTGTAGTTTCTGTTTGACCAAATCCCTCCATAAGAGAAAGACCGGTATGCTTTTTAAACTGCTCGAAAACCTCTGGATTTAATGCTTCCCCTGCAATAGTTGCGTGCTTTACGCTAGATAAATCGTAGTTGCCTAGATCCTCTTTAATGAAAAATCTATACATTGTAGGTGGCGCACAAAAGGTGGTTATGCCATACTCTTTAAACATTGGAAGTAGAGTTTTCGCATCAAATTTATCAAAATCATACACGAAAATTGCTGCCTCGCAAAGCCATTGACCATATATTTTACCCCATGCGGCTTTCGCCCAGCCTGTATCTGCTATTGTTAAATGAAGTCCGTTAGGGTCGACGTTTTGCCAGTAATGCGCTGTTATCATATGCCCTAGCGGGTATTTATAATCATGAGCTACGATTTTTGGATATCCTGTTGTTCCTGATGTGAAATACATTAGCATATCATCAGTTGACTTTTGCTCTAAAGGACGCTCAATCTCACTGCTAAAGTTTTTGTATTCTTCGTCAAAATCGTGGTATCCGTCTACTTTGCCCATTACAGATACTTTTATTTCTAAAGTTTTTGCAAGTGGAGTAGCCTCGTTAATGTATTTGATTATTCCATCATCAGCGGCTGAAATTACACATTTTACACTTGCTGCGTTAAATCTATACTCAAAATCGTGCGTTGTAAGTAGGTTAGTTGCCGGTATTGCGACTGCCCCAATTTTATGAAGTGCATTGATTATAAACCAATACTGATAATGTCTTTTAAGAACAACTAAAACTTTATCCCCTCTGCAAACTCCAAGACTTTTTAGGTAATTAGCTGCCATTGATGAGTTTTTAGAGATATCTGCAAAGGTGAAATCGTGCTTTTGACCCTCGTTTGATACCCAACACATTGCCCTTTTATCAGGACATTTTTCTGCTAATGCGTCTACAACATCAAAGCCAAAATTAAAATTATCAGGGATATTAAAGGTAATTTTAGAAAGCTCACCTTTATCATTTAACTCATCTTTAATGAATTTCTTATATATTAAATTTTTATCGTCATATACACGTTCGATTGGTGGTGCATCTGCTATCTTTTCGTTATCATTGCCTTTTATTACAATAGCTAGAAACTTGCAATTTTCTCCGCCGATAGCTATCATACCATGCTTGTGCGCTGAATTATAGTAGATGCTGTCGCCCGCTGTCATAATCTCTATATGCTCATCTATCTGCACTTTAAGAGAGCCTTCAAGGATAAAATCAAGCTCTTGACCCTCGTGACGGGATAGTGTAATATCCTTGTTTTGCTCGTTTTCGTAATATTTAGCGGTAACGATAAATGGCTCTACAAGGCGGTTTTTTATAAGTGGTGCTATATGCTGATAATCAAAGCCCTCTCTGCGATTTATTGGCATTCCATCTCCACCTCTGCAAAGGGTATATGCAGAAAGACGAGGCATATCGCCAGTTACAAGCTCTGAAATGTCAATTCCAAAACGAGTGGCACATTTGAATAAGAAAGTAAAGGACATATCATATTCGCCACTTTCAAGCTCAATATAACGCTGCTGTGTTATGTCGCACACATCTGCCATTTCTTCTATTGTTATTGATAGGACCTGTCTTAGTTCAGCGATACGTTCTGCCATCATTTGTTGCGGTGTTTTCATTTTGAAATCTCCTTTTTGTATTTTTAACTTTTTTTATGGTATTTTTTTAAGTATTCTCTATACCATCTACTAATAATATGAAGCTTGTTTTATTTTTTAATAGCTATTATCTCTTTCGCTTTTAAAAAAACAAGTTTCACGTGTTATTATATCATATTATTTTATCATATACAAATATTTTCTATACTTTATAAGAATTTTATAGTATAATAAAAGTATTAAACGAAAGGGCAATTTATATGGATAATATTTCTGTTAAAAAATTTGAATACCGTATAATCCCAACTGGTTATAGCACCTTCACCTGTAATTCGGGTGGAAGTATCCCCTACACTCGCAGTAATGACTATATCCTGCATTTTATCTACTCTGGAAGTGGTGTTTTTTATACCCCTCGAGGTTTTTTCTCGATAAACTCAGGGCAGGTTTTTGTTGTGCGTCCTGATGAAATGACAAGGTACGTTTCAGACGATGACTCTCCTCTTGTAATTACTAGCATAAGCTTTGATATTATGGGTGTTACAAACGTTACTCATATCCCTTATCTTGAGTTTTTAACGACTGATGTTTTTACTTCATACGAAAGTCAGCTCTTGTTTGAAAAGGTAAAACAAATAAAAACTCCCTCTCAATACGATTACATCTTTTTAGTGTCCGTTTTATACGAGCTAATCTGGAATATAAATAAAGAACGTGAAAACGCCCTCAATGCGCCATTTCGTGACTATGTCGATATCGGTCTTAGCTACATTCATAACCATTATGCCGAGAAAATTACAATCGCTAGTATCTCGAGCTACTTAGGAATTGATAGTCGCTATTTTTCGACTTTATTCCACAATAAAATTGGCGTTTCTCCGCAAAGATATCTTATAGATTTTCGTCTTTCAAAGGCTACCTCTCTTTTGTCTAATGGCTATACCGTAACCTATGCCGCTCAAAGTTGTGGCTATTTTGATATCTTTAATTTTTCTAAAATGTTTAAAAAAAAGTTTGGTATGACCCCAAGTCAATACGCCCTTAAAAACTCAAAAAGAAAATAATAAACCTATCTAACCACTATTTTAAAAAAATATTTTTACTTTGCTTTACAAAACAAAAGCTGTCTTACTAACATTTTACTATTAGAAAGACAGCTTTTTTTATTCTTAACTTTAAAAGTCATTTTATATTTAGCTCTTTAGTTTTCTTCTAAAAACGATACAATTTCAGATGGATTTTCAAGGCTGTGAGGATGATGACCGATATCGGGTTTGCGGATAACTTTAAAACTTCCCCCTGCTTTTTCAAGTTTTTCTATAAGTCTAAGGGAGTTTTCCTCAAATACCACAACCTCATCAGCATCACCATACACAATAATAATCGGAATTTTAAGCTCTGCTAGATGCGTTAGTTTCCTATCTAGCTCCAACTGATACTGTTTCATATCATAACTATTTTCGATATGCAAAAGGCGTTTACAATCTGCGTATTCATCGGTGTAACAGGTGCCTTTTCCCTCTCCGCCCGGCCAAGATGCTATATCTATAACCGGCGCATCAAGGTAGATGCTCTTTATTCTTTCAGGATAAACAATGGCAAAGTTAGTTGCATAAAGTCCACCTCTGCTAAATCCAAAAAGGATAGTTCGTTTATTAAGCGAAAACTCATACGTCATAAACCGATAAAATTCGTCCATAAGCGCTATTGCCTCGGGTGCTCCGTATAAATCTGATATCACAGCTGTTGCTAGGTAGTAACCGTCATTTACCATCTTTGCATCGGCATAGTCAAAAGCTCCAAAAAACTCGGTGCGGTAAATCCACTCGTCATTTTTAGGAATTTTAGGAATTACAAAGATATATACAATCTTATTGTGGATAAACTCATATTTTTCATTGCCATAATAATCCGAAACAGAAATTACACTCTCTGCGTTTTTTTTGAAAAAATCTCTTATGCTATCTTCTCGTTTGTTCATTGCTTTTCTCCTGCTTTAATTTAAGCGATTATTTTATAAACCTATTCATTGTGTCATTTACGCCTTTGTAAATTGAAAGTTCTGAGGTGAAAGGTAGATCGCAAGCATAATGCCACGTCATAATTCCGCCTATTCCCTTTTCAATAGCAAGAAATGTTTTATCGCAATTCATAGTAACTCCACTAAAATATGAGCCGTCTATTGAGTTTGTGTTTTTAGTAAAACTATCTTTAAATTTCTCTTGCATACCTGCATATGATGGCCATCTTTCAGTTCTTGCGTCTTTTGGCATCTCTCTACCATAAAGTGCAAGCCCTGCGTTTAGCTTTTCAAGCGGAAATCCAAGCTCTTTAAAATAATTAATTCCCTGCTCTACTACTGAGTATGGTGCATGACGATCCTTGTCATCAAAAGCATCATAAAGCATTATCTGCACTTGATCTATACTAGCTATTGCCTCGGGTGTTAAGGTAATTCCCCATGCTGCCATTGCTAGCGATAGCTGTTTTTTCTTCTTTGCGTACTCGGTTTTAAGCTCAACTATTAACTGGCTGTAATTATCCCACTGGGTTTTGCTGTTTGGATATTCATAGTCAATATCAACACCGGCAAGATTATGTTTTACAACTAAATCAAGAGTTTGTTTTATGAAATTAGCTCTCGCCTCGGGAGTTGCGAAGATCTCGCCTTCGTTTGCCTTGTCGCCTTTATATCCGCCAACGCAAAGCCAAATTTTAGCCTTTGAGCCTGTGTCTTTAATGCCTTTTTTTAGCAGATTAATATCAGCCTCAAGCTTTTCCATACCTTTTTCTATGATTAAATTGCCCTTTTCGTCCCACTTTATTGACCCTATTAAAATTGCATCTGTTGTTAATTTAAGCTTTCCGTCAAAAGAAGATTCGGTTTTATCGGTAAATGGTCCTACAATATAAGATGCCACTCTGAACTCGTTTGCTCTTGCTATTTTGTCCACCTTATCAAATTTTATAGAATTTACCTTTGCTCCCTCTTTAGATGAGGTAATAGTAACACGCACTTCATTTGTTTTTATTGTATCAACAACGCCTGCCCTTTTTCCCATCTCGTCTTGATTGTAAATTTCTTTAAAATTTCCGTCAACCATAGCCTCAACTTTTACATTGTCAACTTTTTTTCCTTCTTCATCAAAACGTATTACATTAAATTCCTTTTGCTCTGCGAATTTATAAACTTCCATATTATCACCGATTTCAAGAGCCTTCCACGGTTCGTTGTTACTTTCAAATAAATTTTTAGTATTTTCTTCTTTTGAAACTACTATTTCTGAAGAACTAGATGGTTTGTCCGTTTTAGTGTTATCCTCTTTTTTGGGTGCACAAGAAGTACTACCTAAAACCATTACAACCGTTAGAAAAACTGCTATTATCTTTTTGATAATTTTTACCCTCTTTCGTTTTTTAAAGCATTACACTTATTTTACAAACTGGCTTATAATCTCTGAAACACCTCTTGTAATTGATAGCTTATTATCAAATGGTGCGTCACAGCCATATCTAAATATCATAACTCCGCCACAACCTGTTTCAATTGCGTCAAACACTTTATCACGATTTAAGGTTTTGCCTGTCATATATGAATTGTCAAATGAATTTGTGTCTTTTGTTATTTTGTCTGGATTTTGTGCTAATACATTTCCGTATGTTAGCCATCTCTCGGTTTTAGCGTTTTTGTCCATCTCTCTGCCATACGTTGCAAGCCCTGGATTTAACTGCTCTAGCTTAAATCCCTGATTTGTAAAATATGTTACACTGCTCCTGGAAACTGAAAATGGTGCGTGACGTTGCTTATCATCGAATAAATCGTAATTCATAATCTGCACTTGATCAATTGCCGCAATTGCCTCTTTAGAAAACCCAACGCCCCATGGTGGAAGTGCAACAGATAACTGCTTTCCAAGTGGTTTTAACGCAGCTGAAAGCTCTATCATTATAGCACTATATCCGTCCCACTGCTCTTTTGTTTCGGGATATTCAAAGTCTAGGTCAAGTCCGTCTACTTTGTATTTTTCTACAAGCTCCATAGCCTGTTTTACAAAATTTGCACGTCTGTCTGGTGTTGTAAAACAAAGTTTTTTAGGCTCGCCTGTTTGAATACAAGTGCCAAGGCAAAGTAGTATTCTAGGTTTTACATTCATTCTTTCAAAGGCTTTTTTAAGGGACTCAATGTCGTTTTTAATAACATCTACTCCGTCTGCTTTCACTTCACTTCCTACTATGTTTCCCTGCTCGTCAAAGTTTTTATAGGTGAACATAATAAGGTCTGTTGATGTTGCAATTCTACCGTCTAGTCCTTTAACTTTTTCTGCGTCATATGGTCCATTGATATATGTTGCTACTCTAAAAGGTTTCTCTCTTGTAAACGGCTCGACTTTTTCAAAGGTAATGCTGTCTACCTTTGCATCTAGCTTGTCGGTTGTAATTGTAACCTGTACTTCGCTTGTTTTTACTGTGTCTATAACTCCGGCTCTAACGCCCATTTCGTCTTGATTGTAGATTTCTACTAGAGAACCATTTATCATAGCCTCAACTTTGATATTGTCTACTTTTTTTCCGTCCTCTTTAAATCTAATTACATTAAACTCTTTTTCTTCTGGAAATTTGTATTTTTCCACGTTATCACCCTCCTTTAAAGGTAGCCATTTTTTCTGATTGTCTTCAAATAAATTTTTAGTGTTTTGCTCTGGACTTAATGGTGCGTCTGATGAACTAGAGGAACTTCCTGTGTAAGTCCCATCGTCTTTCTTTTTTCCGCACGCTGTAAATGTAAATAATATGGCTATTATAAGTGTGATTGTAACTGCTCTTTTCATTTATCTTTTCCTTTTTTATTTAGTTGTTTTTGGTAGCTTTACATTCTCTTTTGCTGCCACTATTTTAGGTTTTTCGGCTGCTGCTACTATCTTTGGCTTTTGTGCTACCTCTTTTAGTTTTGGTGCCTCAACCTTAGCCTTTAACTTAGGAGCTTCAACTTTAACTTTTGGAGTTTCAACAACCTTAGCCTTTGGCTCTTCAATCTTAACTTTAGGAGTTTCAATAACTTTAGCTTTCAGCTCTTCTATCTTAACTTTAGGAGCTTCAACAACTTTAGCTTTTGGCTCTTCAACTTTAACTTTTGGAGTTTCAACAACCTTAGCCTTTGGCTCTTCTATATTAAACTTCAGTTGTTCTGCTTTAGGCTCTTCAATCTTAACTTTAGGAGTTTCAACAACTTTTGCTTTTGGTGTTTCTACTTTTGCTTTTGGAGTTTCAACAACTTTAGCTTTTGGCTCTTCAACTTTAGCCTTAGGAGTTTCAACAACTTTTGCCTTTGGTTTTTCTACTTTTGCTTTAGGAGCTTCTATTTTCACAAAGCCATTTATTATTTCAGAAACGCCTCTAAAGATAGAAAGTTCATTTTCAAAAGGCAAATCACAAGCGTATTGGAATAGCATAATTCCGCCACAGCCCTTTAAAAGAGCATAAAATGTTTTATCACGATTCATTGTTTTTCCGGTGAAGTATGAATTATCCATCTCGTTTGTATTTGCGTCTATTAGGTCATACATCATACAAATGCCCTCATATGATAGCCAACGTTCTTCTGCGTTTACGTCTTTTTCTCTGCCATATAACGCAAGGCCTGGGTACAATTTTTCTTTTGTAAAACCTATTTTTTGGAAATATTCAATACCATAAGCGAAAACCTCAAAAGGTGCGTGACGACGTTTTTCATCGAACAAATCGTACTGCATCATCTGCACTTCGTCTACTGCCTTTATAGCCTCGGCAGAAAGCTCAACACCCCAAGATGGAAGTGCAATTGATAGCGGAAGATTTAGCTTTAAAAGCTCTTTTTTAAATTCCACTAAAACCTTGCTATAACCGTCCCATTGCTTTTTATTAGCCGGGTATTCAAAGTCAATATCGGCGCCGTCTAGGTCATATTTCCTTATAAAATCTATCGCTTGTTTTAT
>JAVVYT010000008.1:13835-19005 GCA_036650995.1 Clostridia bacterium
GTAAATGTTCTAATGACAGGTGTAATCGTATTATTAGCTCTTATTTCTTTTGTTGAGAACACCTTGTCTGCGTTTTCTTTTTCGCCCTCAAAGTTACCAAAACACATCAAAATTTTAGTCTTTGCATTTTGCTGTTTTATTCCCTCTTTGAGTGCTGCAATATCTCTATCTAAAAATTCATATCCATTTCTATGAACAAGATTTCCCTTGTCGTCAAAATTAATATAGCCAATTAAGATTATTTCAGTTGTAACTGCAAGTCTTTCGTCAAACGAATTTAAAAGTCCGTCGCTAAAAGGTCCTGCCATATATGCTGAAACATTAAGCTTATTTTCTCTAACTAAAAATTCAACAAAAGAGAACTTAACTTTCTTTATAGTAACACCTTTTTCGCTAGCGCTGATAGTCACTTGGACTTTTGTCGTTTCGATTGGATCAATAACAGCTACTCTGTTTCCCATCTCGTCTTGTCTGTATATCTCTTTCATCTCACCGCCTAGTAGCGCTTCAACTTTTACTAAATCGACCTTGTTGCCTTTTTCTTCAAATTCAATTACATTAAACTTTAAAGGCTCCTCAAAATCAAATACCTGCATTTCCATTTTGTATTTTCCCCTTTTAAATAAATTATTTTTTAGTTAAATTAAGCTATATCGCTAGCTGACACAATTTTAAACCACTGTGCATTAGCGGTTGCAAGATTAGGGAATTCTCCCTCTTTGCGACAATCGTAGTAAAGTCTTTCCACCATAAGCTCTGGAATTTCTTCAACTTTTCCATCTAAATACTCGCAAACTCTCATTTTAGCTGACTCAAGTCTTGCTATTGTGCCGGATATTCTAACGTCAATTACTTCAAATCCAAAAGCCTTATTTTCTTTAAACCACTGGCTACGGAAGTTTTCTTTGAATGTTTCCATTCGTGCAATAAGCTCAGGTAGTACCTCATTTGCAAGTCTTGAAAGCTCGGTTTTATCGTTATCATCATACGCTTTTTTAAGGTTGTTACCAATATTAGCTTTAATCTCTAAAACTTTAGCTAGGCTAGCTAGTGTTTTAAATACATAGCCATACTCATTTACTCTCTTTTCTGCTGCAAAAAGCTCATCTGCAACTTTTGCGTAATATCCATCAAAACTAGCAGCTGAATGTTTGTCAAATAATCCTACTATTGGATCGTTGTATAGCAAGTATTTTGAAGGGTTTGAGTTGTAATTATCTAAAACTCCCTCTGGATTATTTAAGTCATCAAGCAACATAAAATCGTTTATATCGCATTTGAAGATAGTGTTAAATCTCTTTTGTAATTTTTCGTCTGTTAAATCCTTATCAAAACTATACTCTGCAAAAAGTAGTAGTGATGGTAATATAGTATTCATACTAGCCTCGTTGCCATTGTCGCCCCATGAGGTAGTGAAAATTTTATCAAGATTGCCACGACATGCGTCTAGAGCTAGCTTAGTTGATAAAAAGCTGTGGTTGTTGTTTGGTGCAAAACCGGACCATTTCCAAGCTCCGCCGGCAAAAACAATATCGTTATCAAAAACCTTATGCTTTTTAATGTTGATATCGTAAGTTTTTTTATCTCTGTGATAGTAATCCCAAAATATTAGCTTAACATTTTTTGGAACTTTTGCAAGCATTTCAGGCTCAATTGGAAATTCCTCATCGTAAAGTGATACAGTTATTATGTTAAAGAACATATCTGACCACATCATCGGCTCAAAATCGTATTTTATACAAATTTCATTTACACGATTTAGATGCTCACACATTATATCAAATCTATCTTTAAATCCGTTTTTGTCTTTAAATACACCACTTCCAAGTAGATGCGCCTCGTCCATACCTATGTTTATCTGACGGCTTTTGTATGATCTTCTGCAAGCTTTTATCATCTCTTCTATAAGCTCATAGGTTTTTTCCTCGCCAACTAAAAGTATGTCGGTGCAGTCCCAAACAGGGGTAAATCTGTTCCAACGTAGCATTTCAGGTAGATGTGCCAACGTTTGAATACATGGTATAAGCTCAATGCCAAACTCGCTAGCATATGCGTCTAGCTCTTTTAGCTCCTCTTCGCTGTATCTGCCACGCATATAACCAAAATATGGCTCTTCTTTAATCTCGTATGTGTCCTCAGTGTAAAGCATTAATGTGCTGTGACCCATAAGTGACATCTGCATAATTAAAGTTTTTACATTTTCTACCTTTAAAACACCGTTTCTTGAACAGTCTAGCATAAAACCATTTGATACAAAATCAGGATTTTCCAAAATTTTATACTCGCTTTTTTCCTTGTTTTCATACACTAAACTTAAAGCACGAAATGCGTATGCTAAAATTGAATAGCATATCTCGATTTTGTCGCCCTCTTTTACTATGCTAAGTCCGTTTAATTCTTTGTCCTCCACAAAATTTAGGGTAATTCCTTCTTTTGCTAGCTCAAAGCCTAAATACTCTGCCGCTTTTTTAATAGATGGGTTTTTAATACTGTTTTCGTTAATCTTCATTTTAATAATTCCTTTTTTATTATTTTTATTATTTTATAAGTGAAATCTTTCCAAAAGCTACCTGCTTTTCGTCTAATCCACGTATGGATTTTATCTTTAAATATCTGCCCTCGCACTCGTTTTTAAACATTATCTCCTGCGTTGTCGGGTTGTTTTTAATGTTATCAAAACGTCCGCTGTCGGCAACGGTAAAATGCTCATTGTCATCACTAAAAGATATCTCATACTCAAATATATTATACACAAAATCAAATATATGCGTAATCGGAATATAAATAAATCCCTTTGCTTTGACATTTTTCCCCATATCAAACACTATTTCAGGATTACTATTGCCGGTGTAAACCATTGTATGGCACGCATTGTCTAAAACCATATCCTCTAGTTTGTATGGTGCTCCTAAAACTGTACTGTTGCAGGAAATAACCTTCCAGTTTTCTTTTAACATTCCAACTTTTAGGCTAACAATCGGCGCTTTATCAGAAAACAAATTGCTGTCTTTTGAGTTTGCTGTCGCAAATATCTCGCCACTGTCTTTAAATAAAAATGGCTCTGTATAAAGTGTTTTCGGGGTGGAATTGTCTATTGAATAGTATATTTCCGCAGCTTTTGTGCTAGCTTTTATCGTTATGTATCCGTCATCATCTCGGCTAATAATAACAGCACTGTTTAAAGTCGGTGCGTTATAAACTCCAAAACTTGAAATGGTAGGAATACCTCTGCTTTTAGTAATTACTATTTTAACTTCATCTGTCCAAACTTTTTCTAATGGCAAAATTTTCTTATAGCCAATCGTACGACAAGATGCTAGCTCTTTATACTCATTTTCTACCTTTGCTAGTATTTTAAAGGAGTCTACCTTTTGCCCTTTTGTAATATCTTCTGTTAGCATTATTAAATTAATATCGCTTTTTTCTGATAATTTAATATCTAGTGTGTAACAATCGCCCTCTTTTGTTATAGCGGTATTTGTAGTTTTAGCTAGGTTTTTCTCAAATGCTCTTTTTAGATATCTGCCAAACTCTTCTATTCTCTCGGCATCAACATCATTAATTCTGCCATTCTTATCTGGTGGTATGTTTAATAATAACTGTGCGTTTGAGCCTACTGAGCTGTAATATATGTTAAGTAGATCGTCTAAACTGCGGACTTTTTTGTCCTCCATTTCGTGGTAAAACCAACCGGGTCTAATTGAAACGTCCACCTGTGCCGGACTCCAGTATAAAATATTATCGGTGTCTTTTTGAGCTTGCTCTAATAATACTTCGTCTGACCCTAAATCTTCACCGCATAAATCTCCGCCCGTTGTGATATAGGCTTTCTTTTCGCCTTTTTTAGTAACTACTTTTCCGTATGGAATAGCACTCCACTCAGCCTGTCTGCCTTTGCCCGCCTCGTTTCCTACCCAGCGAACATCAGGACCCATAATCGATGCAACAGCATTTGGTTGTAATCTCTTAATAGTGTTAAAGATGCTTATCCAATCGTACTCCTGCGTTTTGCCATTTGGTCCCTCTCCGCAAGCTCCGTCAAACCACACTTCATAAATATCACCATAATTTGTGAGTAGCTCTGTTAGCTGATTTATGAAATATTCATTGTACGCATCGCTGTCGCCATAGGTTTTTTCGTTTATATCCCATGGTGATAGGTATATTCCAAATTTTACATCATATTTTTTGCACGCATTAGCGACCTCTTTTACCATATCGCCTTTTCCATTTTTATAGATAGCATTTTTAATCGAATAGTCGGTGTATTTAGATGGCCACATACAAAATCCGTCATGGTGTTTGCAGTTAAAAATCGCACCTTTAAAGCCTGCCTCTTTAATAATCTTTATCCACTGCTCAGGGTCAAAATTTTCTGCCGCAAACTCGCTTACTGGTGTTCCTTTTCTTCCCCATTCAGCATTTGAAAAGGTGTTCATTCCATAATGAAGAAATACTGTTAGCTCCATTTCTTGCCACTCAAGCTGTAATTTTGTTGGAACTATACTTGCTGCTTTTTCCTGTAAATCTTTAAGTGTGTCCTCTTTGCAAATTTTCTTGTAGTCCTGTGAAATATCAAAATCTGATATATCCATTTCCGCCACCGCTTAGTTTTTTTACTAAACCCTCTCTGTTTTAATATTAATTGTTTGATTTTTAAACTTTGGACTGCTAACTTTAATCTTTATCTCTCCTGCTTTGGTGGTAGTTTTTACCCAAAACGCATATACTCCGCCCTGGAACGATACTAAGTTGTCACCAATAAGCTCCCCGTCGCCGGTAACCTCTATCTCGATAGGACTCATAAAAAAGTGTAGGATATTATCGGCACTGTCTAACGCACGCACTACTACTCTTGTTGTATCGCTTCCGTCTGCAATAAGCTCTTTGTCGTCCGCTTTTACTGATAGCGTTGTAGGTGTTGAGTTGTTAGTGAAATTTTTAACTATAACTTCTTTATCGTCTTTGTAACCAACGAATTTACCGGTTCCCCAGCCGCCGCCCCAAACAACGTTGAAATCATCAATGATACATGGTGGATATTTAAGTCCTTGATATTTTTCACGGTTAGGGTAAAATGTGCCAAACTCTTTGTCGGATAAAAATACCTTAATATAATCACAGTTAGTAAGCACAGTAAGTGGAGAAATTCCGCAACCATCTCGCTCGC
>JAVVYT010000009.1:0-7695 GCA_036650995.1 Clostridia bacterium
CTAAAATCACCATTTTATATTTAGCCTATTAAAGTGAGTTTATGAATTTTTCTATTCTGGAAAGTGCTTTGGCTAGGGTTTTGGTGTTATAGGCATATGAAATGCGAACGTAGCCTTCTCCGTATTTACCGAAGGCGTCGCCGGGGATGACTGCACATTTTTGTTCATATAAAAGCCTTTTGCAAAATTCCTCTGAGGTCATACCAAACTTCTTTATACTTGGAAAAGCATAAAAAGCTCCCTCTGGCTCAAAGCAGGTAAGCCCTAGTTTTTTTAATCCGTTTAATAGAAATCTTCGTCTTTGATTATACTCTGTTTTCATATTTTCAACATCTTCATCACCGTTTCGAAGTGCCTCTATTGCTGAGTATTGACTCATTGTAGGCGCACTCATTATTGCAAACTGGTGAATTTTTGTCATAGCGGCAATAATTTCTGACGGGCCACACGCAAAACCAAGTCGCCAACCGGTCATAGCAAAGGTTTTTGAAAAGCCATTTATTACAATAGTACGCTCTTTCATTCCCTCAAAAGCGGCAATCGAAGTGTGACTACCATTATATGTAAGCTCGCTATATAGTTCATCTGATAGCACTAAAATATTTTTGTCTTTTAGATACTCTGCAATTGGCGCTAGATGTTCTTTCTTCATAACCGCCCCTGTTGGGTTGTTTGGGAACGGGAAAACTATCACTTTAGTTTTTGGGGAAATTACTTTTTTAATATCCTCAAGTGTTATTCTAAAATCATTCTCTGCATAAGTAGGAATGGAAATCGGAACAGCACCTACTAGTGATGTAATCGGCTCATAGCAAACAAAAGAAGGATCCGGAATTAACACCTCGTCCCCTTGATTTAAAACAGCACGCAAAGCAAGATCAATCGCCTCGCTACCGCCTACCGACACTAGAATTTCATTTTGACTATTATACGAAAGCTCAAAGCGACGTTTCATATACTTTGAAATTTCATCACGTAATTCCAAAATACCTAGATTAGAGGTGTAATGTGTATGCCCGTTTTCAAGGGATTTTATCCCTGCTTGTCTTATATGCCAAGGCGTTACAAAATCAGGCTCGCCAATTCCAAGGGAAACACAATCCTCTATCTCCCCTGAAATATCGAAAAACTTACGTATTCCTGATGGTTTTATCTCTTTTATCTTGTTTGATAAAATGTTATTATAATCAATCATACCCCAGCAAAGCCTCTCTCATCGGTGGTTAAATCTGAAAAGCTCTTTCCACCCTCTTTGTATTTACGTAAAACAAAATGAGTGGCAGTGCCTGTAACTCCGCTTAACGTGGATAGTCTAGCAGATACAAACATCGCTACATCTCGCATCGTCTTTCCGTCTACAACCGCCATAAGGTCAAAACCTCCGGACATTAAATACACACTCTCAACTTCGCTGAAATTTGCAATCTGATTTGCTACATCGTCAAAACCTTTATCCTTTTGTGGTGCAACTTTTATCTCAATCAATGCTGTGACATAATCTCTGTCTGTCTTATCCCAGTCAATTAGCGCAGGATAGCCAACAATAGTTCCGTCCTCTTCGAATTCCTTTATCTTGTTTTCTACCTCTTCTTCGCTCATTCCAGCCAAAATAGCAAGCTCGCTATTAGAAATTCTAGCATTCTCTTCCAATAATTTTAGTAGTTCAATCATTATCTTTTCCCTTTCTTTTATAAAACTTTTGTTTTTTGTAAACTTTTGTTTTTTGAAAACCTATGTTTTTTGTAAACTTTTGTTTTTTGAAAACTATATTTTTTTGAAAACCTTTGTTTTTTGTAAACTTTTGTTTTGTAATTTCCTATTTTTGAAAACAAAGCCTTTTCTCTTAAATCTTTTTCCATAAAAAAGGACTTTATTCCGCTTTATTTTTACGATACACTTTTAATATTTCACCTATATACATTCTGTGAAAATCGTTGTTTTTATAACAGTCCATAATGGAGCTATCTAGCATATTCTCTTTATTTATATCGCTAGCGTACATTTTTTTGCAGGTGATAATTATAGACGCCTCTTCATAGGCGACTGTGTTATCGATAAAAACAGGTGAGAGATTACACTCTTTTGCCTTGTCAAAATCTCTGCCCGATTTGCTACCGCAAAAGTTTAATGCGTTTTTATATTTTTTATCGAAAAAGCAGATAGAAAAAGTATCGTTTTTTTCAATAAACAAGTAGGTATACCGCGCAGGACGAACAAAGATAAATGCGACATTTTTGCCCCAAAGCACACCAACGCCACCCCAAGATGCGGTCATTAGGTTAAAATTTTCGCTTTCCCCTGAAGAGAGTAGCATCCACTCGTCACCGATTTTGCTAAAGGCATTAAAATCTAGCTCTTTTGGATCTGTTTCAATAAAATTATTCATATATTTATATCCCCTTTAAATCTTTATTTTAATATATTATATGATAGATAATTAGAAAAAAATTTCTCTACTTACCATTATATAGAAAAAATAAATAAAATTCAACCTAAAACGCATATTTGCATATTTTTTGCGTTAAAATCTTGAAATCCATTTGATTTTAGTATATAATAATTATATTGTGAAGTTAATAACAATATATTATGATTTACAATATTTTAAACACTGATGTATTCTTATTAACTGGATAGATTTTAATAAAAAATAAAATAAAAAGGATGATTAGTTATGTATAACAAAAAGACTGTCGAAGATATTGATGTATCTTCAAAACGTGTCATTGCACGTTGCGATTTTAATGTTCCTCTAAACGACAAAGGCGAGATTACCGATGATAAGAGGATAGTTGCCTCACTTCCCACTATAAAATATCTATTAGACCATAACGCAAAGCTTATTTTATGTTCTCATATGGGCAGACCAAAGGGCGAATTTAATATGAAATATTCCCTTGCACCTGTTGCTAAAAGACTATCAGAGCTTTTAAATATGAACGTTACTTTAGCTAAAGACGTAATTGGCGAAGATGCAACCTCTAAAGCCGCAGCTCTTAAAGATGGCGAAGTTATGCTCCTTGAAAACGTTCGTTTCCACAAAGAAGAAGAGAAAAACGATGCTGCCTTTGCTAAAAAACTAGCTGATATGGCTGATATTTTCGTAAACGACGCATTTGGAACATCTCATAGAGCCCACGCCTCAACCGCTGGTATTGCTGATTATATCCCAAGTGTTTGTGGATTTTTAATAGGCAAAGAAATTTCAATAATGGGCAAAGCTCTTTCAAATCCTGTTCGTCCTTTCGTAGCTATTTTAGGCGGAGCTAAAGTTTCCGATAAAATTGGTGTTATAAACAACCTCATCGAAAAGGTAGATACTATCATTATTGGTGGTGGTATGGCGTACACATTCATTAAAGCTTCAGGCGGAAAAATCGGCAAATCCCTTTGCGAGGACGAAAAGTTAGACTTAGCTCGTGAACTAATGGCAAAAGCTAAAGCTAAAAATGTAAATCTTCTTCTTCCTATTGATACTGTAATTGCTGATGACTTCAGTAACGATGCAAACAGAAAAATTGTACCTACAAATGAAATTCCTGACGGCTGGGAAGGTCTTGATATTGGCGATAAATCAATCGAGGCATTCTCAAAAGCTATTATAGATGCAAAAACTGTTATTTGGAACGGTCCTATGGGCGTGTTTGAATTTGAAAACTTTGCAAAAGGCACTAAAGCCATTGCAAAAGCAGTTGCTGATAGCGGTAGCATTTCAATCATCGGTGGCGGTGATAGTGCCGCAGCTGTTGAACAACTTGGATATGCAGACAAAATGACACACATTTCAACCGGTGGCGGAGCATCTCTTGAATTTTTAGAAGGTCTTGTTCTCCCTGGTATCGCTTGTTTACAAGATAAATAATTTAATTTTGAAAGGTAAAAATATATTATGAATACTAATAAACGCCATGCAGTAATTGCCGGAAACTGGAAAATGAACAAAACTCCAAGCGAGGCTAAAATCCTAATAAATGAGCTTATTCCCGTTGTTAAAAATGCAGAATGTGACGTTGTCATCTGTGTACCTTTTGTTGACCTTGCAGTTGCTATCGAGGCTACTCGTGGAACAAACATTAAAGTTGGCGCAGAAAACTGCCACTTTGCAGAAAGCGGAGCATACACCGGCGAGATTTCAGCTTCAATGCTTAAAGAAATTGGCACTGAATATGTTGTAATCGGACACAGCGAACGTAGACAGTATTTTGCAGAAACAAATGAAACTGTTAATTTACGTACAAAGGCTGTAATTGCAGCGGATATGACAGCTATCGTATGTGTTGGTGAAGTTCTTGCAGAACGTGAAAACAATACAACCGCAGATGTTGTTACAACTCAAACAAAAAAAGCTCTTGAGGGCATTTCAAAAGCGGATTTATCTAAAATAATCATAGCTTACGAGCCTGTATGGGCTATCGGAACAGGAAAAACTGCTACCGATGAGCAAGCTGCTGAAGTTTGTGGACTTATTCGTAATATTGTAAAAGAGCTTTATGATAACGATGCTGCCGAGGCACTTACCGTTCAATACGGTGGTTCTATGAACCCTAAAAATGCCGCAGGACTTTTATCTATGGAAGATATTGACGGTGGTTTAATTGGCGGAGCATCTCTTAAAGCAGATGATTTTGCTGTAATCGTTGAGGCTGCTAAATAATAAACTTATAAGATATAGCAAGATTTATCTCTAGCTATATCTTTTTTTATTCTACTTAAAAAATAAAGGAGCTAACATAATGAAAAAAACTATTGTTCTTGCCATTCTAGACGGCTTTGGCTACAATCCCTCTACTATCGGCAACGCAATCTATGGCAACACACCTAACATTGATAAAATAAAAGAAACCGCCACAACCACTTTAATCTCCGCTGCCGGCGAGGACGTTGGTTTACCTGACGGGCAAATGGGTAATAGCGAAGTAGGGCATACTAATATCGGTGCCGGACGCATTGTATATCAAGAGCTTACCCGCATTTCAAAAGCTATCCGTGATGGTGACTTTTTTGAAAACGAGGCACTTATCGGTGCTATGAATAATTGCAAAAAAAATGGCACTGCTCTTCACCTTATCGGCTTACTTTCAGATGGTGGTGTTCATTCACATAATTCACATCTATATGCAATAGTAGAGCTTGCAAAACGTATGGGACTTGAAAAGGTGTACGTTCACCCACTTATGGACGGACGTGACGTATCCCCAACTTCCGGTATTGACTTTATCAAAGAACTTCAAGACAAAATGAGCGAAATCGGCTGTGGCAAAATTGCCTCAATAATCGGCAGATACTATGCTATGGATCGTGATAATCGCTGGGATAGAGTTTTAAAAGCTTATCTTGCACTTACCTGCAATGAGGGCGAATTTAATAATGACCCTGTTGATGTTATGAAACAATCGTATGCAAATAATATCACCGATGAATTTATCGTTCCAACTATCTGTGATAAAGACGGTGCCATTTCTGAAAATGATAGCGTAATCTTCTTTAACTTCCGCCCTGATAGAGCTAGAGAAATTACAAGAGTTTTCGTTGACCCTGACTTTAATGGTTTTGACCGTAAAAAAGGCTTTTTCCCTCTTCACTACGTTTGCTTTACTCAATATGATGTTACTATGCCAAATGTAGCAGTTGCTTTCTCCCCTCAAGAGCTTACAAATACTCTTGGTGAATTTTTGAGCAACAACGACAAGACTCAACTTAGAATTGCCGAAACTGAAAAATATGCTCACGTAACTTTCTTCTTTAATGGCGGAAAAGAAGCCACTTTCAAAGGTGAGGACAGAGTATTAGTTCCATCTCCAAAAGTTGCTACTTACGATTTACAACCTGAAATGAGCGCTCCTGAAGTTTGTGATAAAGTTTGCGATAATATAAGAAGTGGTAAGTATGACGTTGTTATTTTAAACTATGCAAACTGCGATATGGTAGGACATACCGGTATTATGAGTGCTGCTGCTAAAGCTGTAAAAGCTGTTGATGCCTGTGTTGCAAAAACTTACGAGGCTGTAAAAGCTGTTGACGGTGTGCTTTTAATCACCGCTGACCACGGCAATGCTGACCAAATGTTAGCCGCTGACGGAGTTTCTCCTTTTACTGCTCACACAACTAATAAAGTTCCTTTCATCGTTGCAAACTACCCCTGCTCACTTCGTGAAAATGCTGTTCTTGCAGACATTTCTCCTACTATTATCAAAATTCTAAATCTTCCAAAACCATCAGAAATGACCGGCACTAGCATTATAGAATAACCCTTTTAAAAACTCATTTTCTAAAAACTCTGTTTTTTGAAATCTATGTTTTTTGAAATCTATGTTTTTTGAAATCTATGTTTTTTGAAATCTTTGCTTTTCTAATAATTTGTTTTTAGAAAACTAATTTTGTAGTTCATTTTTTGAAAGCTTGTTTCTTTGAAACCTTATTTTTTAAAAAGCTATGGTTTTTTGAAAGCTTTGTTTTTTGAAAAGCTTTGTTTTTTGAAAACTTGGTTTCTGACAATTTATTCTTTTAACTAAAGCGACACAGTATAACTAAAACTGTGTCGCTTTTTTCTAACTTATTATTTTAATTTTGTTTCAAAGTTATTTACTTTGTTTTATAGTCCATTTTTTTAAAAAGTCATATTATCCACAATAAAATCTGTTAAAAATTAATAATTATCCTTATAAATTCTCAAACTGAATATTTTTTCTAACAAATTTACACTATTTGGAAATTTACCTTGTTTTTATAGTTTATTTAGTATAATCTGTTCAATAAATATACAAACTAATATAAAAAATCGACATTTAACTCAAAGGACTGAAAAACTATTATGAACATTGGAAAACAGATTGAAACTCTTATGGAAATAACTAACATTTCACAAAAAGCATTGGCAAAAGATTTAAACATTGCCAGTTCAACTTTAAATGGTTACATAAAAGATAGGCGACAACCAAACTTTGAGATTTTAGTAGAAATTGCAAAGTACTTTTCGGTTAGTTGCGATTACCTTTTAGGTTTTAATAAGCAACGTAGTGATACGCAAATTAATAATGAATTTCAGCTGTTAAGCCAATATCGTCTATTGTCACCTGAACAAAAAGACCTTATTTTGCATCAACTCAAATATATGAATTCACAAAATTCTAAAAAGCAAGAAAAAAAATCATCAGCTGCAACTTCTGGGGCAAAGGTCATATAGTATAAAAGCTTATAAATCACTTAAATTAAATACCCCTCATAATGTTTTGCTTGATATCTGCTAAAAATTCTTAGTACATATCATCATTTACCATTATGAGGGGCTATTTTCATTTTTAAAGCTAATTAAAAAAACTATTATTAATAAAGTGTTTAATTTTTAGTAAGAGCTGTTTTTTAGAAAATGTACTTTTTAGAAACTTGTTATTTTATTACTCTTTTTTTTACTGAAAACAATTTCTGCTATTAAACCTTATCCTTTTATCAAAGCATTTTAAAAGCGTTTTTTTCAATACCAATTTTCTAAAACTAATATAAAAATCATCAAGCCTTTTTCAAAAGCTAATTTCAAAAGGCTATTTTTTAGAAAGTATTTAATTTCAAAAAATGTTTAGCTTTTAATAAATGCTAATTTCAAAAAAGCTATTTTTTAGAAAATGTTAGTTTTTAGTAAATGCTATTTTTGTATATCACTATTTTTCTTTTTTCTACACAGGATATAGAGTACTAATA
>JAVVYT010000009.1:7795-14012 GCA_036650995.1 Clostridia bacterium
TATTTTTGTATATCACTATTTTTCTTTTTTCTACACAGGATATAGAGTACTAATAGCACAACTAGAGTAACTACTAAAAGTGAGCTTGAAACGACAAGACCTAACTTAGCTGTCGGCGCAGCCTCCTTTAAAAGTTCTGATGCTAGCTTAATATCATCTAGTTCCGCATCGTCAAAAAACGGTGATGAATATAGGTTTTGCTTTACATATTCTCTAGCGTAGATATTATCAGGGCAGGTAACGTTAAGATTAAAGCAATCATAAAACACACCCTCGCCAATATAGGTAACCGACCCCGGGATCGTAAGCTCGTTTAAGCTATAACAGTAAGCAAAAGCGTTGTCGTCAATTGATTCAACACCATTTGGAATATTTATAGCAGATAAATTTATACAGTTATAAAAAGCACTATTACCAATATGTTGAAGCGTTGTAGGCAGGCTAACTTTAACCACTCTATCGTTATTCTCTAAAAATCCGTCCGCTAATGTTACTATCCCTTTTTTTATTACAACCGCCTCTTCTTTTGGCATTTCACCAATATAAGTATAGGCAATATTATTAATATATAAAACGCCATTTGTGGCATTTTTCTGCAAAGCTGTATTTATAAACGCATTATATCCGACACTTTGTATCTCTTCAGAAATTGTAACTTTCTCTAGTTTTATGTAGTTTGAAAAAGCAAAATCTTCAATTCTTAATACACTCCTTGGAATTTCAAAACCACTTTCTTCATTACTAGCCGAGGCGATTAAACGAGTTTTTTCACTATTATATAAAACGTTCTTTTCACTCACAAAATATCTATTATCAATGCTAACACTTATTTCTTTTAGGTTAATACAGCCGTCAAAAATTGCATGCCCTATATCTGTAAGTGAGGTCGGAATAGTCACTCTTTTAAGTTCGGTAAGTCCTGAAAACGCACCATCTGCAATAGTTTTAGTGCCATTTTTAATTGATACTTCTTTTATCTCTTCCTTATTGCCTTTATTACAGTACGCAGTTTTGCCTATATACACAAAGCCATTTGGCTGATTTTCAAACCATAATGTTTCATCAAACGCAAACCTACCAACGCTAATAACGCTATCGGGCAATGCAATATCTGCAAGCTTTTCGCTCTTCTCAAACGCATTATCTCCAACGACTAAAAGTGAGTTTGGAAGTGTAATCTTCTCTAACTCTTTAGCCTCTTTAAATGCCATTGTACCTATTTCCAAAACTCCGCTAGGAACAGTAAAATCCCCTTCTTTAGCACAGGGATATGAAATTAGTATTTCTTTTGTCTTGTCATATAAAACACCGTTTTCACTGCAATATTCTTTGTTTTCTTCTGAAACATTTATCTCTTCAAGGGTGGTAGGAAATACGTCGCTACCTATATACCATACACTTTTTGGGATGTCAATTGTTTGAAGATTGCCACAGCCTTTAAGTGCGTTATCTACTATATTTACAACCCCGTTTAAAATATTAACAGTTTCAAGGGATTTGCATCTATTAAAAATCTTGTTTAACGTAAAAACTCTTCCGGGTATGGTGACAGATTTTAGAGCAGGGCAGTTGTAAAAAGCATTTGCGTCAATTGAATCAACAGTGCTTGGAATGATTACCTCTTCAAGATTTACAAGGTGGTCAAATGAATATTCGGAAATTTCAGTAACAGTTTTTCCGCCAATGGTTTTTGGAATTTCAAGCTTTCGCTTTTCACCATTATAATTTACAATCTTTATACTCATTGAATCATTGTCTAAAATCTCGTATTTATAAGTTCCTTTATCCACTGTGAGTGCAAAAGCTGAAAAGCTACTAACAAAACTCGCTAATATAACGAGGACAATAGATACGCTAATTATTTTTTTCTTCATTCTTTTCACCTCTAAAGTAATTTTCTTTTATTTTTTATCTTGCATAAAATCTTGTTAAAGTAGTTTTTTATAAGGTTATTGTAACCCACTTTTTTTATCTGCCTTTGCAAAGCACCTTTGCTAGGTTATTTAAAGTAATTCTTTGGCTCTTTGTTTTGCTAGTAATTATAACTTTTATTATAGCAGTCATTTGTTTTCATAGACAAACTATCATAACGTACCTCGGCAGTTGCTAAGCTTTTGTACAACGGGCTTTTCTTATTTATATAATACTATATCGATATGTTAATTGCAATATAATTATCATTTTTATTTATATTTTAAATAGCCATTGACTTATTGCATCAATAATGGTTTAATTAAGCTATAATTACAATCTCGTACATTTATTCTTGATAAAGTTTTATAAAGATATTTTATCTAAATGGATATTTTCTTATAACTCACAGTTTTTAGCTGCTTGATTTTAAAGTACGATAATAAAAAAGGAGAGATTTTTATGAAAAAGCTTATCAACACTAGTTTTATTTATGCAATTGTCGGAATTTGCTGTGGCGTTTTTTACAGGGAGTTTACTAAATTTACAATGTTTGAGGGCCGCACTACTCTAGCTTTTACGCATCTTCATTTTTTGGTTTTGGGTACTCTTGTGTTTTTAATTCTAGCACTATTTAGTATAAACACAGACCTTTTAGAGCAAAAGAAATTTAAGTTATTTTTCGTAACCTACAACATAGGCATTATCTTTATGCAGGTTATGTTCTTTGTTCGTGGCATTTTGCAGGTTTTGGCAACACCTCTTTCGAGCGGTGCAAACGCAGCCATTTCAGGCATTACCGGTGTCGCTCATATCATAGTAACCTTCGGCGTCGTTCTCCTATTTCTCTGCCTTAGAAAAATAACCATTTTGCCAAAATCCAAAAAAGCAAAGTAGACTTTTTACTATAAATAATTTTGCACTATTTCTCTGCCTTTTCAAGGGTTGCTTAAAAAGGGGTACTGAAATAGTGCATTTTTTTAATCGGGTTGTTTTCTAAAGCCGGTTATTAAAACAGTCGCAATGGTGGTTTTCTCTTCATCGGTTATGGTAACATCATAAAAGCAAACGTTTTTTCCTGTTTTAGAACAGTTAGCCTCGGCAAAAAGCATCTTCCCTCTGACTTTATTTAAGTAGTTTATTTGACTTGAAAGTGAAACAGTCAAAACCCCATCAGTATTAGATGCAATCGCAAAAGTAAAATCCGCTAATGTAAAAATTGCCCCACCCATAACTTCACCTTCTGCGTTTTGGTGCTTTTTATCAAGCTTTAAGCTACATTTTGCGTAATTTAGCCCCACTTCTTCAATTTCTATCCCTGTGGTTTCTTTTGCATATATATCGTCTTTAAAGGTTTCTTTTGCCCATTTTAAATAATCCACTGCGTATCTTCTTTCATTTTAATTGCGTAACAATCCTTTAATTTAATATCGTTACAAGGAATTTTATAGCATCAACAATAGAACTCATAATTCCGCCGGCATATCCAGAGCCTTCGCCAATCGGGTAAATTCCTTCGATATTCGTTTGATAATTTTCATCTCTTGTAATTCTAATAGGTGAAGAGGTCCTCGTTTCAACCCCTGTTAAAATTGCGTTCTCGTCTGAAAAGCCTTTATGTGATGCATCAAATACACGCATTGCTTTTACAAGTGAACTAGTTATACTAGTAGGATAAATATCATTTAATATACTAAGAGTAGTGCCTGGTTTATAGCTTGCTGAAACTGCGCCTATTTTAGTAGTTTTTTCACCATTTATAAAGTCTTTTGCTGTTTGGATAGGTGCGTTATAATTTTCACCGCCCAAAATAAAGGCTTTCTTTTCAAGCTCTCGTTGAAAATTCATTCCGCCAAAGAGGTCGCTTCCAAATTCATTTTCAGAAACAGAGGCTACAATTGCACTATTTGCATTTTCAAGATCACGAGATTTATAGCTCATACCATTTGTAACCACCATATTTTCCTCGCTAGTAGCCGGCACAACAACGCCCCCGGGGCACATACAAAAGCTATACACACCGTGCTGACCTTTAGTAAAAGATAGCTGATAGCTAGCTGGTGGCAACCGCTTATCCTCTGCAAATTTTTTATAAAATAGCTGATTTATAAAACTTTGCTGATGCTCCACTCTAAATCCTACCGAAAACGCCTTTGAAGTCATTTGTATCTGCTCTTTATTTAGCATTTCATAGGTATCTCTAGCACTATGCCCGATAGCTAAAATAAGGCAATCGGTATCAAAACTACCATTTGAAGTGATAGCTTTAGTTATTTTATTGTTTGAAGTTTTAAAGCCTGTAAGTGTTGTATTGAAGAGGACTTTACCGCCTAGCGATATTATCTCATTTCTTATATTGCGAACAATTTTAAGTAGCACATCAGAGCCAATATGCGGTTTTGCATTATACAAAATATCCTCGTCTGCACCATATTTATGGAACTGATTTAAAACATAATCACAATATTTATCGTTAATTCTAGTCGTAAGTTTCCCGTCTGAAAACGCACCGGCACCACCCTCGCCAAACTGGATATTAGAAGAGGTGTCTAGCTTTGCATTTTTAAGAAAATCCATAATTTTTGTTTCACGAATATCAACACTATCCCCACGTTCAATAACGATAGGATTATGCCCATTTTTTGCAAGCTCTAAAGCACAAAACATACCGGCAGGACCAAAGCCCACAATAACAGGGCTATTAACTTTATGTTTTGCCCTATAAATAGGCGATAGCACCTCATCGTCTTTAAAGATTATATCACTATTTTTAAGATTTAAAACAAGCATTTTCTCGTCTAACCCTAGCTTAAAAGCGATAGAGTATACGAAAAATGGCGTGTCATACCTAGCATCTACCGATACTTTATAAAGAAATGCTTTGTTAATTTTGTCCCCATAATCACGCAATAATTTTTTGCCTTGCATAATTGCATCATTTTCTGTTTGCCCGATTTTAAGACGAATGTTTCTAACTATTATCATTTTATTTTATTGTAACTATTGCGTTATATTTTCCAATTACCGAGGTTTTGGACTCACTCGGAAGATTAAACGTTATCGTTATCTGCGTTTTACCTGTTGCTGCAACATCTGGAATGGCAATCGTTCCTTTTATCATACTCTCATTTAAAGCATCTAAATCAGATGCTACCCCTCGCACTTTTACCGATACACTATATCCGTTCGGCAGTGATCCTCGTGCGGCATTTGCTCCTACAAACTCGAAGTTTTTAATATTAAGTGTTTTTGTAGAAAGCTCTGGATAGGTGACATTTACTGTTGCTTTTGTAACCGGTGTTAAAGCTTTTACTCCGTTTGGAATTACTATTTCAATTGTAAACGTTTGCCCCTTTGTAGTGGCCTCCGCCATATCTACAACCCCTAAATCAATACTGTTTATAGAGTCGATTATACTGGAACTACCAACAATTTCAATCTCCTTAGGATTTATATTAACAGTAGAAAAATTCTCATCACTACCGCCTGAGCTATTTATAACCTTAGCGGTAAATGGTACAATCTTCGACTTGAAAACATTCGCTGTTACTAGTACTTGACTTACATCTGTTGTGATATTTGTCATATCTATTATCGTTCCGTTTTTATCTAGTAATGTATAACTGGATTTTTTGGCTACCACATCATTAGCATCGGTAATATCAATATTTGCAACTGCTTTTTTAATGGAAGTTACCACCATTTCAGGTCCTGTAACACTAATTATTGCAGGTACAGATTTAATACTTTCAAGTGCGTATCCGTCTTTTACCTTGCCTGTTGTGTTTGGTGCAACTTCAATTCCCATAGTAATTTTCTTCTCAATTTTTACTACTACTTTATCTGGATTTACTGATACTAATTTATACTGCGATGGCAATTTTACCTTGACCGGTAGCTCATATTCCCCCGCTCCTGTTATGGTGGAAAAATCTATCTCCGCTTTAATGTCATCACTGCTAAGTGTGCCAAGCTCAGTACGCAAACCGTCTACAACAACGTCAACTGTTGCCGGAGTGCCTTTTAGTATCATTAACTTTTCCTGTGCAGACTCTAAATCTATGTTTTTATCGTCGGTTAAATTAGCGGTTTTCGAGAGTGTCGCTGTAAGCGGAACGTCCCTTATAACCTTAGCTGTTTCCGGTGCATATACACCAACTACATAAAACCAAAAAGCAATAGCTATTAAAAGTGAAGTTATTATAAGACTTCTGTCTTTTGTGAAAAGATTTTTTAACCAGTTTAATGATTTTTTCATTTTCTAACTATTCCTCTCTGTATATTTATTCTCTACTATCAGCTTTAT
>JAVVYT010000009.1:14112-18855 GCA_036650995.1 Clostridia bacterium
TTTTCATTTTCTAACTATTCCTCTCTGTATATTTATTCTCTACTATCAGCTTTATAGTTATTGTTTTTCTGATTTATTTTCAATCGCTTGCAAAGGCTCTTCTTTGACTTTTTTATTCTTTTTCTTTTTTTCTTTCTTAGTATCTATTTTCTTAGGTAAAAGATACATTGAAAGCTCGTTTATAAGAGATTCTTTAGTAAACCCACGTTTTAAATTACCGCCTGAGGCAAGTGAAATAGTGCTTGTTTCCTCTGAAACTACAACGACAATAGCATCAGTACCCTCAGATAAACCAATAGCCGCCCTATGCCTTGTTCCTAAATCCATACTAATTTCAGTGTTTTGCGTTAAGGGAAGTAAACAGCTCGCCGCCATAATCTTATCTCCCCTAATTATGACCGCCCCGTCATGCAAGGGCGCCCCTGTAAAGAAGATGTTACCCAGTAAATTTGAAGATACATCTGAATTTAGCATAACACCCGTATCGATAATCTCGTGAAGAACTATATTGCGTTCAAAAACGATAAGTGCGCCAGTCCCCGATGCCGACAATCTAAATGCCGCATTGCAAACTTCGCTTATCATATGTTTTAACGAGTTTACATATGCGTCATCATGCACCTCGTTATTAAATATTTTCGATACCGACCCTGCTCCCACCTGCTCTAGAACTTTTCTAAGCTCCGGTTGGAACACAATCAAAATTGCAAGCACGCCAAACTGCAACGTACTTGAAATAATAAACTTAGTCGTTTTCATACCAAATAAATCAGAAATCAAAAGGAAGATAACCACCATCATAATTCCTTTTAAAACCTGAGCTGTTCTCGTGTTTTTAACAAATTTTAGCACCCAAAAAACTAAAAAAGTAACCGCTATAACGTCCAAAATATCGCTATAAGTACTAGAGGCGATACAGCCGACAACAAAATTAAAGCCACCGACAATATAACTCCAGATGTTATTCATAAATTCCATATTGCAGTAGCTCCTTTTTTAGAAATTTTATATAATTAGTATAACATAGCATTTTTTATCTTGCAAGCCTTTTTTAGCTACTATCAAAGAAAATAGATATAAAAAACAAACAAAAAGCCACCTTTTCTATGATTAAATTGAAAATGGTAGCTTTATGGTTTTTTATCCTCGAAAACACTCACTTTTCAGCTTTTAATCTTCAAAGATTAGTTTTTTTGATATTAAAATTTTCTTTTGTTATTGTAATCCTACTAAAATTATATTTTTATTACTTTACTCTATTTTTTTACTTTACTCTATTTTTTTACTTTGCTCCATTTTTATTTCTTTACTCTATTTTATTTCTTTACTCTATTTTATTTCTTTACTCTATTTTATTACTTTGTTCTATTGTTCTTTTCAAAAACATAGTCCAAAAATTGCTGTTTTACCTCGACATACTTCTTGTGGGATATCGGAATTCTCTCACCGTCTTTTAAAATGAAATCGCTTTTGTCAATCGTTTCAATATTGTCTATATTTATTATGCAGTTTCGGTAACACTGTAAAAAATTACTTTGCCCCTCAAACTTCGGGGCAAAATCATCAAAGTATGAGTAGGTTTTTATCATTCGTTTGTCTGTGTGAAGTCGCACATAGTGGTTGTCGTAATCTACGTAAATTATATCGCAAAGCATAACTTTTATATAAGCTCTGCCCTCTTTTAGCTCTATGTATCTTCCTACACTTTTTATTTCATCAACGCATAAATCCATAGTCATTTTTATATGCTCGTAACTATATGGTTTTACAATGTAATCAAACGCACGCACTCTAAAGCTTTTAACCGCAAATTCATTAGATATGCTAGCAAAAATTATTTTGCAATTAGTGTCCTTTTTACGAATGACCTCGGCTATTTCTATGCCATTTAAGTCGCCTACAAAAACATCTAAAAAAATTATATTATATTTATCTTTTTGATAACTATTTAAAAATTCATCACCGGATAAAAAAACATCAATATTGTCCGCAATTTTATTTTCTTGGCAATACCTTTCAATAAAACTCAATAATAATTGGCAATCGGTAACAACATCGTCAATTATAGCAATGTTCATTTTCATTCTCCATTTCAATTCTGTCTGTATTTTTTGATTTATGAACGTTAATCTTTTAATAAAAATCGTAGTTCACTACTGTGAGTAGACATTTTTCTCTTCTAACTTACATAATATCACAAAAATTATTAGGTAGGGCAAAATCTTGTTATATTTTTAAGTAATCTTTTAATTTGTTTAGTAAAAACGTTGTACTATCAAACTAAAATAGCTAAAATTAAATTTCAATATTATTTAACATAAACTAATTTTTAAGTTAAATACAATCAATTAAAATTATTAAAGGAGAACTAAAATGAAAATGAAAAAAATTATTGCAATTGCACTTTCAGCAGTTATGGCTATGTCCCTTATTTCATGTACAAAAGCTGTTAAAAACGACTTGCAAATTGCAGAAGACGCAGTAGTAAAAGAAATCGGCACTATTAAAGCTGACGTTTCAAAATACGTAAGCGAAGCTGAAACTAAACTTCACGAGATGGAAGTTGCTGTTGGAAACGAGTACAACACTATTAAACAAGGTCTTAAAAAAGACGTTAAGGAAAGCGAAGCTTTTGCTAAAGACATCGAAGAAAAAGTTATTACTAAAACCGATTCTCTAATCGCTGAAGCTAAAAAATTAACTATCGATAACCCAAAAATCAAAACTCTTCACGATGAATATATCAAAGCTTTAGAAGATAGCAAAGCAAAACTTAAAAAACTAGCTGACTCAATCAAATCAGGTGTTCAAAAAGATTATGACGCAGCTAAAAAAGACGTTGATGACGTTATCTCAAAAATTACTAACCATAAAAAGAATATCAAAGACGCAGCTAAATAGTTGCTACTTTAATCTTTAACTAAAAATCAAAGTCATAGAAATTAATTTTTCTATGACTTTTTTTCGCCCTTTTATATCTTCTTTTTCTGCCTTTAATTTTTCTAAACCCTAAAAATCTTTTTTTAATTTTTTTCTGTCTTTTCCTGCATATCTTTTAAAAGCGAAACTAGCGTTTGAGATAGGTTAAACTCTTTTGATAAATCTTGCACTTCCTTTAATGCCTTTTCTCTTTTTTTCTTGTCAACATTTGCAAGAGTCGCTCTTATCAAGGTGTTTTTTGGTGTATCGGTAGGGTTTACAACATCTATTACATCAACTTTATAGCAATAATACGTTAGCATATTACAGCGAATACAATCGGTAAAAATAGCGGCTAGGTTTTCTTTAAGCATACCAAAATTTGTTAAGATAGCAAAGTTGTCGCTCTTAATCTGTGAGTTTATTTCGTGTTGACAACATGGCATAGAAAAAATCATCTTCGCATTCCAGCGAATAGCATTGTATAGCACAAAATCCGTAGCAATATCGCACGCATGAAGTGAAAGCACCATATCCGGCGGAGTTTTAGTTTCATATTTGAAAATATCGGTAGCTATAAAAGAAAGATTTTTGTACCCGTACTTTTCAGCCGATTGGTTACAGTGCAAAACAACCTCTTCTTTTAAGTCTATCCCGACTATCGTAGCATCTATTTTTTTAACCTCGGTAAGATAATAGTATAGTAAAAAGGTTAAGTACCCTTTGCCACAGCCAAAATCTATAACCTTTAGCGTCTTGTATTCCTTTTTTGATATAACATCATCAATTATCTCGATAAAGCGATTAATCTGCCGATACTTGCTGTTCATAGCTTTTACGATTTTTCCGTCACTCGTGAAAATCCCCATATCTATTAGTGGCGGTATTATCTCGTTTTCTTTTAAAATGTAACTCTTCTCTCTGTTGTGTGCGGTTTTCAGTTCAATTGGCTTTAACGTTGCCTTTTCTAAATAGAGAAGTTTCCCCTTTTTTGAAACACCAAGCGAGTACTCTTTTTCAGTTGTAAACACTGTTAATTGCAAAAAATTACCGTAAAATTCATTAATTATAAACTCTTTTAAATCTTCCGCTAATATATTCTTTGTAAATGCTTGTTTTTTAGTAAAACTCTCTATCGTGTATTGCCCCTCTAGCTTTGTTATTACAAGCTTTTGCGGTGATTTTTCGTCTTTTAAAATGGCTTTGCTAAGCACTATTTTTAAAGGCGATTTTTGTAATATAACATCTAGCTTTTTTGAAATCGTCTGTCTTAATTGTGCTTTGGTTTCTGTATTGTGACTTAGCTTTTCACTGCTTTCTTTAAACTCTAAATCTTTGTTTGCATCACTCATTATAAAGCCTCTCTTATAAATTCAAATCTCTTAACAGTCGCCCCGTTTACTTCTACAAGCTCGTCCCACATCGATAATGGCCTAACCCAAATCCCGCCCTCTTTGTAAAGTGCTTTGTATATTACCATTTCCTCCAACGTTTCAGAGTGTGTACCTATCCCTAATAACTCGTATTCATTCCCCTTGAAATGCCGATATATCCCCTTTTTCATATCCTACCTCCTCACTATATATACATCTGTTCGCAACTTTTTTATTACCAATTACTTCCCCCAAAAACCCAAGATTAGTTTCTTAAATCCCGCTTAAAAAGGAATAATTAAATTTTTATTTTGTATTGAAATAATAAAAAGCTTTCATTTATTCTCTCTTAGTTACCTCAAATCAATGCCCCTATTTACTATCAACTAATCTACCTTTTTATGCTTTCGCAAAGTTTTAAATAATCAACCGCAATTTGCATAGATAAATC
>JAVVYT010000010.1:0-5812 GCA_036650995.1 Clostridia bacterium
TTCTAAGTCATTATCTGAAGAGGTAAAAGAGGGGATATTATCAAGATTTATAGGCATTTCGCTTTGACTGTTATTTGAAATATTGTCTTTAATTTGTGAATTTGAAAATTCACTATTGTTATCACCTGAAATGATATCTTTTATTTGCGAATTTGAAAATTCACTATTGTTATCACCTGAAATATTGTCTATTATTAGTGAATTTTTAAAATTGCTTTCGCTATTATTTGAAATGATATCTTTTTCCACAGCTAAAGTTTTTGACGATTTAAGGTTATCGTTTTCAGAATTTGACGTCGGTGAAACTTTAAATTTGCTTTGACTATTATTTGAAATATTATCTTTTATTTGCGAAGATTTAGAGTCACCATTTTTAGTGGTTGAAGTAAGGGAAGCGGCTATGTTTTTTATCATTTCAAGGCTGTCTTTATTCGTTAAAAGTGCTTGTAGTTTATCGGTTAAATCCTCCAAAATTACCCCTCCATAAAAGTCGTTTTAAAAACACTAATCGATAAAATCCTTTATCTTCTCGCTAGCTTTTTTGCTCGATAAAATCTCTGTTAAAAGGTTCGGATTATCAAGTAAAATAGAGAGTTTTTCGATATCGCTAGGCTTTATCATCTTTGCAATTTCGTCCAGCTTTTCGGTATCATTTAAAAAGCTTGTAATCTGATTTTCTGAGATACCAATAGTCTTAGAGAGGATATCACTCACGTTTTTTAGCTTTTTAGAGTCAATGCTTTGTGCGATGTTTTTAAGGTCGGAACTGTTCATAAAATACCTCCAAATATTATTTAGTTTTTTCTTATGTATTACTTTACCAATATATTCGATTTTAGAATAAATGTTACTGTAAAAAAAAACAATTGCAAAAAACGTCTAAATGTTATATACTATAATTACAAATAATATAGGGGACAAATCATTGAAAATAATAGTAATATCAGACACACACAACAGCACTGAAATAGCAACCAGTGCCATACAACAAAACAAGCCGGATAGGATTATTTTTTTAGGCGATGTATTAAGCGATATTTATAAAATCGAAGAGATATATCCCGATATTCCCGTTTCAAAAGTGGCTGGCAACTGTGATATTTATGAAGATGAGCCAAAAGAAATTATTTTAAATATAGAGGGCAAAACATTTTTAATCTGCCACGGTGATTCATATAATGTTAAAAATGGGCTGTTTCATTTAAAAAATGCTGCTGAAGATAATTACGTTGATATTTGCCTTTTCGGACACACGCATAAGCCTTTATTTGAGCTTAATAATGGAATTTATTTTTTAAATCCCGGAAGTTGTAAAAAAACCTACACTAATAACGCAACATATGCTATAATAGAAATTGATGATAAAGAGATAAACTGTAACATCATAGAAGTTAATTGAAATTCTTAAAATAATATTTGTTCGGCAAAAGCCACAAAGGAGCTATTAAATGGTTAAAGAGTCGGTTATCAAGAGTAATAAGCCAGTCGCCATAATAGGCGTTATAATTATTTTGGGTCTTATGCTATACACTCTTCCTGTCTACCTTGACCTTGGTAAGTTTAGAGGTCTTTATGAAATTGCGTTATTCGTTTTAATGGCAATAGGAATTACTATAAATATAGTCTTTCGTCTTTCAAAATATACTGTAATGCTAATAGAGGACGAGCTTATTATCCGTAAAACAAGTCATAAGATAAATAAAGTTGTGATAACTTTAAATGCGAGAGAAATAATAGCTATCCTAAAACGTAGCGACCCCGAGTTTAAGCAGTATAGCGGTTATTACCATATGCATAGATTTTGCGAAACAAACAATAAAAGTAGTGACACTATCGTAGTTTATAATAAAGGCTTTATAAAATCATATTTGGCGTTTGAGCCGAGTGATAATTTCCTTGATTTATTAAAAACAAGGGTATTGCCAAAAGTATCTAAATAAAAAAATTAAAAAAAGAGGTAGTTTTAAATGTTGAAAAAAGTAGCAATTATTATGGGTAGTGATAGCGACTATCCAAGGCTTAAAGGAGCTTTTAAAATCCTAAAGGAATTTGGAATTGAAGTAGAAAGTCACGTAATGTCCGCCCACCGCACACCCGAAGCCGCAGCTACATTTGCTAAAAATGCCAAAGAAAATGGTATTGGTGTAATCATAGCCGCAGCAGGCAAGGCTGCTCACTTAGCAGGCGTTATTGCCGCTCATACAACTCTTCCTGTTATCGGTATACCGGTAGACGCATCACTAGGAGGACTAGACGCACTTTTAGCAACTGTGCAGATGCCAAATGGTATCCCTGTTGCTACTGTTTCAATAAATAGCGGAGAAAACGCAGCACTTCTTGCAGTTCAGATGATGGGCATTGATAACGAGAGCATAAGCGACAAACTACTTTTATATAAAGAAAAAATGGTTTCAGAAGTAGAGCGAAAAGACAGCGCACTTCAAGACATTATAGCATCACAAGAGTAAAAAATTTAAAAACTTATATAAGAAAGATATTTGAAAGGAATTTTGAAAATGAAAAAATTAGAAATGGTTTACGAGGGCAAAGCAAAAAGAGTATACAAAACTGATGATGAGCAGCTATATATAGTTGATTACAAAGACGATGCGACAGCATTTAACGGTCTTAAAAAAGGACAAATTCAAGGCAAAGGCATTATAAATAACAGAGTATCAAACTACCTTATGAAGATGCTAGAAACCAAAGGAATACCAACTCATCTAGTAGAAGAAATTTCAGATAGAGAAACAATAGTTAAAAAAGTAAAGATAGTACCAATAGAGGTAATAGTTCGCAATATAGCAGCCGGCTCACTTGCAAAACGTCTAGGACTTAAAGAGGGAACAAAGCTAGCATCAACCGTGCTTGAGTACTCATATAAAGACGATGAGCTAGGCGACCCTATGATTAACGACTACCATATAGCAGCAATGAATTTAGCTACAAAAGAGGAGCTACAAACAATAGCTGACTACTCTTTTAAAATAAACGATATCTTAACAGCATATCTTAAAGACTTAAATATAGAGCTAATTGATTTCAAGCTAGAGTATGGCAAAACCGATGATGGCACTATTATCTTAGCGGACGAAATTTCACCAGACACCTGCCGTTTTTGGGATAGTGTAACTAAAGAGAAGTTAGATAAAGACAGATTTAGAAGAGATTTAGGAAACGTTGAGGACGCATACAAAGAGATTTTAAAACGTTTGTTAGGCGAGTAAAATAAACTAGAGGTTGGATGGTTTTTGCTATCTAACTTCTATTTTGCTTTAAACTTTAAAAATAAATAGATGTTTAATTATAGAAAGAGGAAGAAATTTGGGCGGAATATTTGGCGTTGTTTCAAAAACAAACTGTATAATGGATTTATTTCTAGGCGTAGACTATCATTCTCATTTAGGTACAAGACGTGGCGGACTTGCTGTTTATAATGGCAAAAACTTTGAACGTTCAATACATAATATTGAAAATTCACCGTTTCGTACTAAGTTTGAAAATGATATAAACGAAATGGCAGGCAATATAGGCATTGGCTGTATTAGCGATACCGAGCCTCAGCCACTTGTTATTCGTTCGCATTTTGGAACGTATGCCATTACAACAGTTGGTAGAATAAATAATAAATCAGAGCTTGAAAAGCTAGTTTATAAAAAAGGCACTACCCACTTTTTGGAGATGAGTAGCGGTGACATTAACGCAACGGAGCTTGTTGCCACTTTGATAAACCAGTGCAATTCAATAGAAGAGGGCATTGAGTATGTTCAAACTAAAATAGACGGCTCTATGACAATGCTCATAATGACGAGTGAGGGCATCTACTGTGCCAGAGATTATTATGGACGAACACCGCTTGTTTTAGCTCAAAAAAAAGACGCTATCTGTGTAGCTTTCGAGTCGCACGCCTACCTTAATTTAGGGTATACAGCCAAAAGAGAGCTTGGCAGTGGCGAGATAGTATTTATAAATTCCGATACTGTAAAGGTTATTAAAAAGCCAAACGATAAAAAGAAAATATGCGCCTTTTTATGGACATATTATGGATACCCAACCTCAAGCTATGAGGGAATGAGTGTTGAGAGAATGAGATATACTTGCGGAGCACTGCTAGCGGAAAGCGATAAGAGCGATGCCGAGTATATAGCAGGAGTACCAGACTCAGGAACAGCGCACGCAATAGGTTATGCTAATAAATCGGGAATACCTTTTGCAAGACCTTTTATTAAATATACACCAACGTGGGCTAGAAGTTTTATGCCGTCTAATCAAAACATCAGAAACCTAGTCGCTAAAATGAAGTTAATCCCGGTTGAGAGCCTTATTCGTGGCAAGAAACTATTGTTTATCGACGATTCAATAGTACGTGGAACTCAAATGCGTGGAACAGCAGAATTTTTATATAAAAGCGGTGCTGAAAAAGTGCATATAAGATCCGCTTGCCCACCTATTTTATACGGTTGTAAATACCTAAACTTCTCACGTTCAACTGGTGAACACGAGCTTATTTCAAGAAGAATAATAGCCGAGCTAGAGGGAAATAACGATAATGTTAATATAAATAAGTATGCCGATGATACCTCTTTAGAGTACCAAAGAATGGTGGATTTAATCTGTAAAAACCTTGGCTTTTCCTCACTTAAATTCAACACCCTTGATAACTTAATAAGGGCAATTGGTATAGATAGAAGTCAAATTTGCACCTATTGCTGGAATGGCGTAGAATAAAATATAACACCGATACGAAAGGGACTTAAAAATATGAATAGTTTTTCAGACAATTACAAGAATGCAGGAGTAGATGTTACAGCAGGATACAAAGCAGTAGAGCTTATGAAAAAAGATGTTGCACGCACCAAAACCAGCGGAGTAATCTCAGGACTTGGAGGTTTTGGAGGGCTGTTTAAACCGGAAATGTCTAATATGAAAGAGCCAATTTTAGTATCAGGAACAGACGGAGTTGGCACCAAACTAAAACTTGCGTTTTTGCTAGATAAACACGATACTGTCGGAATAGATTGTGTGGCTATGTGTGTAAATGATATTATCTGTTCGGGCGCTGCTCCACTTTTCTTTTTAGATTATATAGCAGTTGGCAAAAACTACCCTACAAAGGTTGCTGAAATAGTAAAAGGCGTATCAGACGGCTGTGTTATGTCGGGAGCTGCTTTAATCGGTGGCGAAACCGCTGAAATGCCAGGCTTTTACCCACTAGACGAATACGACCTTGCAGGTTTTACAGTGGGTATTGTAGATAAAGAAAAAATTATTGACGGTAGTAATACCAAAAAAGGCGATATTCTAATAGGACTTGCCTCTAGCGGAGTTCATTCAAATGGCTTTTCACTAGTTCGTAAAGTCTTTAATATAAATGAAGAAACTGTAAATCAAAAGTTTGATACCCTAGATAAAACACTCGGCGAAACCCTTTTAACACCAACTACAATTTATGTAAAACCAGTGCTTTCGCTACTTTCTAAAATCGGAGCAAATGCCATTTCACACATTACAGGTGGCGGATTTTATGAGAATATCCCAAGAATGTTACCAGATGGCACTTCGGCTAAAATTTATGAAAACTCTTTCGATATTTTACCTATCTTCGATTTGTTGGCAAAGATTGGAAATATCTCTAAAAGAGAGATGTTTAATACCTTTAATATGGGTATAGGAATGGTAATTGCTATCGATAAAGATAAGGCACAAATGGCACTAGACCTATTAAAAGAAGAGGGTCAAAAAGCATATATAATCGGCGAAATCGTAGAGGGAAATAAAGAAGTAATTTTATAATAATCTGCTCTTTAATTTT
>JAVVYT010000010.1:5912-14403 GCA_036650995.1 Clostridia bacterium
AAAAGTGAAACCATTAATGAGGGCAAGTAAAGAGAGATTATAGAAAAGTTTTGGAGGATGAGGTTTTTGAATATAGTAGTATTAGTTTCAGGTGGTGGCACTAATTTGCAGGCGATTTTAGATGCAATTTCAAACAAGAGCATTACAAACTGCAATATAAGTGCTGTAATCTCATCGAATAAAGATGCCTACGCACTCACAAGGGCTAAAAATTTCAATCTTGAAACAATAGTTATAGACAGAAAAAGTTATAACGAGCCAAAGCTTTATAATGAAGAGCTATTAAAAGTGTTAACAAAGATTAATCCAGAGCTTATAGTGCTTGCAGGATTTATGACGATTTTAGACGATGACATTATAAATAAATTTCAAAATAAAATTATAAATGTTCATCCGTCCCTTATCCCATCTTTTTGCGGAAAAGGGTATTATGGACTGTTTGTGCATAAAGCGGTACTTGAATATGGAGTAAAGATCACGGGAGCTACTGTGCATTATGTAAATAACGTTGTAGACGGTGGAAAAATCATCCTACAAAAAGCCGTAGAGGTACTAGAAAATGACACACCGCAAACACTTCAAAAAAGAGTTATGGAAACAGCGGAATGGGAAATACTACCAAAGGCAATAAATTTATTGTGTAATAGAAAGGACTAAAATTATCTTGAAAAACTTATATGAAATATTAAAGCAAAACGAATACCCAGGAAGAGGTATAGTAATCGGAAAAACAGCAGACGGAGAGCATGCAGCTATTGCATATTTTATAATGGGCAGAAGTGAAAACTCCAGAAATAGAATTTTCAGTGCAGTAGGTGACGATTTAGAAACAAAGGCTTTTGACGATTCAAAGCTTGTAGACCCGTCCCTTATAATCTACTCACCGGTAAGGGTAGACGGTAAAAAAACCATTGTTACAAATGGCGACCAAACCGATACTATCTATGAGTTTCTTAAAAACGGAAAAACCTTCCGTAAATCCCTTCAAATAAGAGAGTTTGAGCCGGACGCACCAAACTTTACCCCAAGAATATCAGGCATAGTAGATGTAACCGGTGAAGTTTTAAAATACAAGCTATCGATTTTAAAGAGTGCAGAGGGCAATGGCAACTCTTGCCAAAGATTTTTCTATGAATACTCATCACCGATAAATGGTATGGGTCATTTTATCCATACATATAAAGGCAATGGAGAGCCTATTCCGTCCTTTGAGGGAGAGCCTGTTTCGGTTAATATAAACGATGATATTAATACCTTTGCCGATAATATTTGGAATAGCCTTAATAGCGATAATAAAGTATCTCTTTTCGTTCGCTTTATAAAAATAAGTGACGGAACTCAAAATTCAATAATTATAAATAAAAATAAATAAAATAAAATAAAAGCTAAGGAAAGGGAATGAAAGAAAATGGCTAAAGAACTAGAACTTAAATACGGTTGCAATCCTCATCAAAAACCATCAAGAATTTTTATGAAAGACAATAGCGAGTTACCTATCACAATATTAAATGGCAATCCGGGGTATATTAATTTTTTAGATGCTTTTAATAGCTGGTGTCTTGTTTGCGACCTTAAAGCGGCAACAGGTTGCCCATCTGCGGCAAGTTTCAAGCACGTAAGCCCGGCAGGTGTTGGCATTGGACTTCCTCTTGATGAAATGTATAAAAAAATATATTTTGTTGACGACCTATCTTTATCACCAATGGCAAATGCATATGCAAGAGCTAGAGGTGCAGATCGTATGTCATCATACGGAGATTTTATTGCACTATCTGATACTTGTGATGCCGAAACAGCTACAATGATAGCAAGAGAAGTTTCAGACGGAATTATAGCACCAAACTATACCGATAAAGCCTTAGAAATTCTAAAAGGAAAAAGAAAAGGCAACTATACTATTATTAAAATAGACGAAAACTATAAGCCAAACGAAATAGAGCAAAGAGATGTGTTTGGTATCACCTTTGAGCAGGGCAGAAATAATATGAAAATCGATAATAGCCTATTAGATAATATCGTTACAAATAATAAAGATATTCCTGAAAACGCTAGACTTGATTTAATAATTGCACTTATAACATTAAAATACACTCAGTCAAATTCCGTTTGTTACGTTAAAGACGGCGGAGCTATTGGCATTGGAGCAGGTCAGCAATCCCGTATTCATTGCACACGTCTTGCTGGAAACAAAGCGGATAATTGGCATTTGCGTCAACACCCAAAAGTGCTAGCTTTAGAGTTTAAAGAAAATCTTGGCAGAGCTAATCGTGATAATGCTATTGACGTTTATATTTCTGATGAGTATATGGACGTTTTAGACGATAATAAATGGCAAGATATCTTTGCTAAAAAACCAGAAATCCTATCACGTGAAGAACGTTTACTTTGGATGAAATTACTAGACGGTGTATCACTAGGCTCAGATGCGTTTTTCCCATTTGGTGATAATATCGAAAGAGCAGTTAAAAGCGGTGTACGTTATATCGTTCAGCCGGGTGGATCTATCCGTGATGATGATGTAATAGATACTTGTAATAAATACGATTTAGTTATGGCAACAAATAAACTTCGTTTGTTCCACCACTAATATTAAGAAATAAAAAAGAGGTACATTATATGAAAGTTCTTGTAGTCGGCTCAGGTGGTAGAGAACATACCATTATATGGAAACTATCACAAAGTAAAAAAGTTACCGAGATTATAGCAGCACCCGGAAATGCGGGAATTATGAGCCTTGCTAAATGCTTTAATGTAAAGGCTACCGATTTAGAGGGAATGTTAAATTTAGCAAAAGCTGAAAAACCCGATATGATAGTAGTCGCTCCTGATGACCCACTTAGTATGGGTATGGTAGATCTCTTGACTGAAAATGGTTTTTCTACCTTCGGACCTACTAAAATGGCGGCTAGAATTGAGAGTAGTAAGTCTTTTTCTAAAGATTTAATGAAAAAATACGATATCCCAACAGCCGACTATCAGGTGTTTACCGATAGCGAAAAGGCAATTTCTTATATTAAAGAAAAAGGTGCACCTATTGTAGTTAAAGCCTCAGGACTTGCCCTTGGTAAGGGTGTCGTGGTGGCAACTACTGAAGAAATGGCAATCGATGCTGTAAACTCGATTATGGGCGATAAAATTTTCGGTAATGCCGGAAATGAAGTCGTAATTGAAGAATGCCTGTCGGGACCTGAAATATCCGTTTTGGCATTTACCGACGGAAAAGTAATAGTGCCAATGGTTTCAGCACAAGACCATAAAAGAGCTTTTGATAATGATGAGGGTCCAAACACTGGCGGAATGGGCGCTTTCTCACCGTCAAAATACTATACAAGCGAACTTGCTAAAGAGTGTATGGATACAATTTATCTAAAAACTCTAAATGCTTTAAATAGCGAAAACTGTAAGTTTAAAGGCGTTATTTACTTTGGACTTATGCTAACCGCTAAAGGTCCATATGTAATCGAGTATAATGCAAGATTTGGCGACCCTGAAACGCAGGTTGTCCTTACAAGACTAAAATCAGATTTGTACGATATCATAAAGTCGGTTATAGATGAAACATTATCAGAGCAAAAAATCGAGTGGCTAGAAGATGCCGCTGTCTGCGTTATGATGGCAAGCGGTGGCTATCCGTTAAAATATAAAACAGGTCTAGATATTACAGGTCTTGAAAATGTAAAAGATGCCATAGTTTTTCATAGCGGTACTAAAATCGGCGAAAATGGTAAACTTCAAACAGCAGGTGGCAGAGTTTTAGGTATCACAACTTTATCCGATACAGTGTTAAACGCAGCTCAAAAGGCATACGAAAATGTAGCAAAAATCCATTTTGATAATGCCCACTTTAGACACGATATTGGTAATAAATAATGCCTACTTAAAAACCAGTGGTTTTTGTCAGCAGATGTTAATTAAAAGCCTAGTAGTAAAATAAAAAGCTAGTAGTAAAAGAAAAAGCTAGTAATAAGCCTTTGCATTTCATCTGCTTTGTTAAAAATTAAATATAAAAAAACTGAGTAACCTTTTTTGATTACTCAGTTTTTTTCTTTTTTTAGTGTGCTAGTTTTTGCAGGGCGTGTATATTTTAATCGAGATTAGAATAGATAAAGCGTTAATTAAAATGCAGGCAATAAAAATTGCAATCAAGACAAGGTTTAGCTGATTTAATAAAAAATCAAATTTTGATAGGTCAACAGATAGCCTTGCAATGGTGGTTATGAGAATAGTGGTAACCAAAACAGTCGCAATGAAAAAATATCGACCTTTTTCGACCCCAAACTTAAACATTACCGCAAGGGAAATTGAAAGCACCGTAGCTCCTAAGAGTGCTGTAATTAAAATGGCAAGAAAATCGCTTGCTAAAGCTTCTTTTGTCGTAAATAAGCTCATTACAAAAGTTGCAATACAAGATAAAACAGTAGTAGATAGTATCAAAAAATACCCTAGTAAAAACTTAGATACTACAAGCTCCTTTGCCGAATATGGCATAGTGGAGGCTAGAATGTCCCACTTTGAACGTTCGTCGTAGGATAATACTGTTATTGGTAGCATAGCACCAAGCATAATAGCAAAACCGCTAAAGGTAAAGTTTGGCATTATTGAAAATAAAAGTATTAATAGTAGGTAGATTTTCATCTGTGATTTAAGGGTGAGTATGTCCTTTATTAGAAGTCCTTTCATCAGTTTTCCCCCTTTGCAAGAAATAAAATAATGTCCTCAAGATTTGTAAATTCTGGTTTTATAAAGCTAGGTAAATTAGATTTTAATACAAGCACCTCCACTCCATAAGGGCTTTCCTTTTTCCCTCTAATGGCAGTTGTCGGAATTTTTAGAAAATCATCAGCGGTTACCTTAACAATAGCATACTCCTCTTGCAATTTGTCTTTCTCTTCGCAAAAAAGTAGGCGTCCTTTGTGGATAAAGGCAATGTAATCACAGATTTTTTCAAGGTCTGATATAATGTGTGAGGAGAGTAAAATTGCATTTTTTTCGTCACGGGTAAACTCGTTAAATACAGTTAGTATCTCATCTCGCACCATAGGGTCAAGTCCGCTTGTTGCCTCGTCTAAAATAAGTAGCTTTGGATTATGCGATAGTGAAACAGCAATTGCAAGTTTCATCTTCATTCCTCGTGAAAACTTCTGAAATTGAAGCTTTAAAGGTAGCGAAAACTTTTTCATAAACTCAAAATACTTCTTCTCGTCCCAGTTTTTGTAGGTGCTTTTCATAATGGAGTTTACAGCGGTAGCCGTTAAAACTTCAGGAAAATACGCCTCGTCAAACACAACGCCTATCTCCTCTTTGATTTTGTTAAATTCACTCGTTTCATTATTTACCCCGAAAACATTAATAGTTCCTGATGTTTTCAAAATAGTGTTCGTGATGAGCTTTATGGTAGTGCTTTTACCGGCTCCATTTTCCCCGACAAGCCCTAGTATGCTCCCGAGTGGTAGCGTAAAGCTAATGTCGTTTAGCGAAAAATCTTTGTAGTTTTTGGTGAGATGCGTAATCTCTATTGCGTTTGTACCCATTTTATCCTCCTATTTTACTCAAACATTTTTAGTAACTCTTCGTCTGTTAGATTACAGTATATAGCTAGCTTTTTTGCCTTTGCGATATGCTCCTCTATCTGTTTTAAATACTCTTCACGGATAAAAGCAGTATTCTTTTTGGCGACAAAACATCCCTTTGAGGCAATCGTGTTTATAAATCCCTCTTTCTCTAGCTCTTCGTATGCCCTTTTTGTCGTGATTACACTTATCCTAAGATCCTTTGCAAGCGTTCGTATCGAGGGCAACATCTCCCCCTCTGATAGTACTCCCGATAGGATATTGTTTTTTATCTGCGTTGCTACCTGTTCGTATATAGGACTTTGCGATACATTGCTAATTATTATATTGATGTCCTTTCCCTCCTATACTGTATATATCGTCTATACACAGTATACACTATGAAAATTCCTCTGTCAATATGTTTTTTTATTTTTTTTGCAACATTTAAAAAAGCAGTTGACAGTGGTAAAAAAAGGAGTATAATCTAACTAGTAACAATTATCGTTATTATTAAAAGTTATTTGATAATTGAACGAAAGAATACATATAATAAACAAAAAGAAAAGGGGTAATATTTTATGAGTAATCAAAAATTTTTCAGATGCAAGCACTGTGGCAATTTTGTAGGTCTTATTAATAATGCAGGTGTACCGATGATATGTTGTGGAGAGCCAATGGAGGAGATAATTCCAAACGTAAACGAAACCGCCGCAAAAGAAAAGCACCTTCCTGTTGTAACGGTAGACAAAAACTTAGTGTCGGTTAAAGTGGGCGAGGTTATCCACCCAAGCACAGACGAGCATCATATTGAATTTATCTACCTAGAAACTAAAAAAGGCGGTCAAAGAAAAGAAATTGCAATCGGTGAAGAGCCAGTAGTTACCTTTAGCGTGATAGACGATACCCCTTTAGAGGTTTTCGCTTATTGTAATCTTCACGGTTTGTGGAAAACAACAATATAAAATAAATTAGTATAAAAAATGAGCAAACGTATCTGCCTTTATTTCGTTAGATTTTTATCTAGCTTTTGTAGGTCAGTGCATTGCTCATTTCTTTATTGAAAAACATTGACAACGGATGAAAATAAGACTATAATAGGATTATATAAAAAACTAAATGATGTATCCAAAATGAAAAGATAAATCTTTTTATCAGAAAGAAGAGTAGTTATGAAATTAAATGGCAAAGTTTTTTCTAGAAAAAATGTTATTATTGTAGTAGCTAGTGTTACTGTATTAATTGCGGTCGCTGTTATTTGTGTAATGGTTTTCGGGAAAAGTAAAGATAATAAAGTTTTATCCGACAATAGCAACCTATTAACTATTGAAAGAGCAGAATCTTATACCCCTAGCAGTAAAGTTAAAAGCCAAGATGATATAAAAGCAGAAGAAGCCTATAATAGTATAAAGCAGATTGGTTTAGATGAGGCACCACTACTTTCAATAGAAGCTGTTAGAAAAGAATTCGGAACTTTTTCGTATATGTTAACAAGCGATGAGAAAAAAGAAGCCGAAAAGTTTTTAAAAGAGGAAGTTGAGATAGCATTTTCGGATCACACAACCAAAGCTGTACCAACTGCTACTGTCGATAACGCAATAAAAGTATACACCGGGCTTAAAAAAGACGAGCTACAATTTACTTTACTTAAAACGCACGATATGAACGCAGTTATTAAAAAGTGCAATAAAAAGGATATAGATTTTTATTTCCCTGTTTTAAATGATAAAGATAATAAATACTACTATGCGTACAAACAAAAAAATAGTACCGCAAATGCTATAACAACAATGTGTGAAACTTCAAATAGGTATGAAGAGCTACTAAATCCAACAAAATTAAAAGAGTTTATGAAAAATAGTTTAAAGGCAAATAAGATTTATGATATCGCTTGTGTTTCGGATGGTTATAACGCCGGGCAGAATATTCTTTATTTTAAAACCGATGTCGGAGAGCTAGTGTATTATGAAAGTGATGAGGGCAGCTCTATAATGCCACTCAATGAGTTTGCAGATTATTATTATGGGTTTGCCAGTTAATTAAAATAAGTTTATAAATGAAAGGGAAAATTATGAAAATTTCCAAGAAAATGTTTTCAAGAAAAAGTATTATTATAATTGCCATAGTTGCTGTAATAGTAGTAGCTGTAGCAACCTGCGGTGGTGTTTCTCTTTATAAAACATATAAACGTAATATAAAGCTAAATAATGGCACATTATCATCAAACAATGGTTTGGCAAAAAAGCCCAAAGTAGAGGCTCCGTCCTCAACACCACCGTCTTTAGAAGGGTTTAGTAATAAGCAAAAAGGAATGAATAAAGCACCAGTGTTGTCAGTAGACGCAGTTAAAAATAAGTTTGGCACCTTTTCATATATGCTAAATAAAGAGGAAGAACAAAGGGCAAACGAGTATTTAAAGAAAAAAGCTGAGATAAAATTTCAAGGCGGTACGGTAAATGAACTACCACCTGCCACTGTCGATAACGCAATTAAAGTCTATGACGGGCTTAGTCGTCGTGAAATCGCCGAAACATTAATGAAAACGCACGATATAAAAGCACTAGTAAAAAGATTTGAAGAAAAAGCTACAAAACCTGCAATAGAGTTTTTATATCCAATTTTAAATACAAAAGATAATAAATATTACTATGCGTATCAAGGCGGAAATGGTCTTGCTTATGCCGATAACTACCCATATTTTGACTCTGATATCTATTCTTATTTGTTAAATCCTGAAAAGCTAACTACATTTATGACCGATACTTTAAACTCAAAAAGGATAGACGATATAGTCTGCTTTTTCTCAAACTCCGAGGGCAGTCATACTGCGTTTTATTTTAAAACCGATAAAAATGAATACGTATTCTCCTATGAAATCCCTAAACATCTAATGACTTTAAGCGATTATATAGATTATTGCTACGCCGACGTAAATAGCTAAT
>JAVVYT010000010.1:14503-18374 GCA_036650995.1 Clostridia bacterium
TTTTTAACCTATATAAATAATTGAGATGCTCACTAAAAATAATAAAATGCCTTAAACCCATATGTGGTGGCAGTTTTTTATGCTTAGTGAGCATTTTTTAAAAAACTTTTTAAAATTGCTTGACAAAAGTAAATTCTTGTTATACTATTAGTGTACTAGTATGGCTAGTACACAAGGAGAGGAGCTGATGAATTGTTAGTAATCAATAAGCAGTCGCAAATACCAATATATGAGCAGATAGTAAGCGAGTATGAACGGCTTATAATGTCTGGATTTATAATGCAAAGCGAGCAGATACCCTCAGTAAGGGCGCTTGCAATGGAGCTTACAATCAATCCAAACACCATTCAAAAAGCCTATAACAATTTAGAGCTGCGAAAGATAACATATAGTGTTCCCGGAGTTGGTAGGTTTATTTCTGTTAAAGCAAAAGAGATAATTTCAGAAGAGTATAGTAAGAAATTCGATATTATATATAATGAAGCGAAAATCTTAAAAGAAGCGGGATATCAGCAAGATGATGTCTTAAATATCGTAAAAAAAGCATTCAAGGAGGATAAAAACGTATGATAACAGCAGTAAATTTAACCAAAAAGTTTGACGATTTTACAGCACTAAAAGAGCTAAACTGTAATATCCCAAGTGGCTGTATATATGGGCTTGTAGGCTCAAATGGAGCAGGTAAGTCCACCTTTTTACGTCTTGTAACAGGAGTGTATAAACCAGATGGTGGGGACGTTTATATAGATGGCACACCGATTTTTGAAAACTTTGATATCAAGAAAAAGATGGTGTATGTGCCGGACGAGCTGTATTTTTTACCGTCCTCTAATATGAAACGTATGGCAAAGTTTTATGCAACAATGTATGATTCTTTTGATAATAAACGTTTTGAGTACCTAACTAATTTTTTCAATCTTGATAGTAGTAAAAATATAAATGCCTTTTCAAAAGGTATGAAACGTCAAGCAGCAACAATCCTAGCACTTTCTGCAAAACCCGATTATATCTTTTTTGATGAAACGTTTGACGGACTAGACCCAGTTATGAGAAATCTAGTTAAAAAAGTAATCTACTCTGATGTTTGTGAGCGAAATGCAACAGCGGTTATAACCTCACATAGCCTTCGTGAGCTTGAGGATACCTGCGACCAGCTAGCACTTTTGCACGAGGGGGGCATTGTTTTTGAAAGCGAACTTGCCGACCTTAAAACATCAATCTTTAAAGTGCAAACAGCCTTTGAAAATGAATATGATAAAGAGCTATTTAACGAGATTGACATTATAGACTTTTCAAAAAAAGGCAAGGTTTCAAATATCATTGTTCGTGGCGATAAAAAAGAAGTCGTTGCCAAATTAAATAAATTAAGCCCTATTTTGCTAGATGTGTTACCGCTAACATTAGAAGAGGTATTTATCTATGAAATGGAATCACTAGGCTATGCCTTCCCGAATTTAGAGCTAGGAGGGGAAAATAATGAATAATAAACTGTTTAATTTTGGATTATTTAAAGAAAGCCTTCTGCAAAATAAATTACCTGGAATTATCTTTGTGGTTTTAAGTGTAGTAGCTAGTGCAATAATGCCAATATCAGAGATTGTTTCTATGGGCCATTCCTCTACTGTGTATCAGCCCGATATCTTTTCTTTTGGAATAGCTGCTATTGTCCTTATGTATATTGCCCCTTTTGTCTTAGTGTTTAATCAGTTTTCGTTTTTAAATAAGCGAAACTCCTCGGATATCTATCATTCAATGCCAATTTCAAGAAGATGTATGAGCTTTACTATGCTAATGTCCTGCGTCGCTTGGGAATTTGTTATAATAGTACCTTCAATTATTATCACAACAACGCTCTTTTTGATATCAGGAGCAGTTGTAAACTTTGTACTAGTACCATATTTAATTTTTAGCCTTATAGCCGGATATCTTCTTTTAACAGCGACAACCTTTATAGCGGTAGAACTGTCCGGAACTATCTTCTCTTCAATAATAGTAACAGGGCTTATCACTTTTCTTCCTAGATTTATCCTCTATGCCTTTAAATTTACAGTGGATAGTTTAGTGGAAATTGCATCAATCGGTAGCTCAACACCGCTTTTTGATGATATGTTAAATATCCCTATTGGTGGCTTGCTTACAGTTTTTACAGGCTCTCCAAACAGAGATAAATTTTTAAATAATATAGATGCAATAGTCTATACCTTTATAGTAGCAATAATTTGCATTTGTATCGGACTTTTCGTTGCTAGAAAAAGAAAATCCGAAACAGCACTCAAAAGTGCGCCAAGCCCGGTTATGCAAAATATTTTCCGTATCTGCATTACTTTGCCATGGATAATTTTAATGGCAGCAATAGTTTCAAACGACCCGTATAATCTGTTAAATTATCTTATCCCTGGCTCTTTTGCAATCTTAACATATGTAATATACGAACTTATAACAACAAGGAAATTTAAAAACGTAATTAAATCCCTTCCATATATGCTGATATTATTAGCAATAGGAGTTGTGTTTTATTTTGGAGTAGTGGGAACTAAAACTTTGATTTTAAACGATATTCCAAACCCTAACGATATAAAGTCAATTTCATTCGCACAAGACCAGTCAAATAAAAGCAAAACATTAGAATATAATATTATGGAAGTTACAAACATTAAATATACCGATAAAGCTTTAAATGAGATAATTGTAAATAGTCTAAAGACTACCATAGTTGATGTTAAGCAGAAAAACTATCAACGTTATCGTGAAGGGTATGACCAGGTAGTGGTTATTAACCTTAAAAGTGGCAGAAAGATTACCCGCAAAATATGTTTGAGGCAGGACGCTAGCGATGGGATAAAAGATATAAAAAATAATAGTTTGGATTTTGAAAAAGCTATTAAATCACTACCGACTGTAAAAGAGATAAAGTCTATTGACATAGGTGCAGGTGAATTATCCGCAAACCACAATGCCGCCTCTTTATTATGGGAAAGTTTTAGAGAAGAGTATATAAAGCTATCTTCAGAAGAAATATTGCAAAATAACATTATAAGCGGTAGTAGAGATGTTTTGCTTAATCCAAATATGGGAACTAAGAAAACTCAAAATGAAATAGAGAGGAGCTTTACCTTTACAATAGGAGAGGACGGGAGAGCTGTCGGAACTATCCTTATAAAAGGAAATAAAGGCAAGGAAAATTTCTCTTCAATATATAAGATTACAAGAGCTACCCCAAATACCTTCAAACTTTATCTTGACCTTATAAATGATAATAACTATAAAATATTTAATGATACTGTATCTAAAATGAAAGAGTTAAATGAAGATAGCCTTTTAGTAACTTTAAATGCCGATAAACTAATGGAAAATAATAAGGATACAAAGTCAATAAATTATACAACAGCAATTCCTTTTATAGAGGGAAAAGATATTTATGGCAATGACAATACATTGTTATTTAAAAATGATGAAGGTAATAGCAGACTTTTAAAGATGATTTCAAAGCCACTCGACTATCAAAAACCAATCTCTGTTATTAACTTTAGATTAAATCAGGTAAACAATAAAAACAGCTATGCTGTAAATCCTGTCTACTTATATGATTTATATGTAAATTTATCGGAAGAAGATTTTGAATATTTTTATAAATTAAAAGAAAATATAGCTAAAACAGATTTAGAAAAAACAAAAGCTAGTTATGAAAATAATTAGAAAAAGCAAAAGTTAGCGAAGAAAACAAATATAATAGATAGAGAATGCCATTTCGTTTGTGGTATTCTCTGTTTTTTTATCAATATATAGTGTTTTTTAAGGTTAATTTGTCTTTTTAATAAAAAACTTAAAAAAACTTAAAAAAAGTGTTGACAAAAGGGTGTAGATTTGATAT
>JAVVYT010000011.1:0-18001 GCA_036650995.1 Clostridia bacterium
TAAATATTGTAATCAAATTAAAAGATGCGTATCCTAATAATAATTTTGAATGTTATACAGATAATTCTCCTATTTATGAAGTTTCAGCCGCTGTAAATGCGGGACTTGGCTTTAAAGGTAAAAATAATCTTTTAGTCACTAAAGAATATGGCTCTTTTGTTTTTATCGGTGAAATTATAACTGATAAAAAGTTTGACTTTGACGAAAAGTGCAACTATTCTTGTCTTAATTGCAATAAATGCGTTTTAAACTGTAAATCATCTGCTCTTAAAACAAAGTCTTATTTATTATGTAATTCATATCTCACACAAAAAAAAGGAGAACTTTTAGATTTTGAAAAAAAAATAATAAAAGACGGAAAGTATATTTGGGGTTGCGATGATTGTCAAGATTGTTGCCCTTATAATCAAAATTTAAAACAGGTGGATTTTGACGAAAAGCTAGTTTGTCGGCTAGAACTTTCAGAGCTATCTAGACTTTCGAATAAAGAATTTTTAGATAAATATCACAATAGCGCATTTATTTATAGGGGAAAAAATATAATAATTAGAAATATTTCAATTAAAAATAATCTTTTTTAGTTAAATACGTTGATATTTAAAGTAAAAAGATGTATTATTAGATGTAATATTCTGTTATAAAATAAATTTAAAAATATTTGATGGGAGTTTTATATGAATACTTTAAAAAATAGTAAGAAAATTAAAAAGTCAATTTCTTTTTTTCTTGCAGTTGTAACTCTAATTAGCATCTTCACTTTACCGGCTTTTGCTGAGGGGAATGTCGAAACTATTTTAACCTCAAACATCTCTTCTGTTCCAACACAGGGAAATGTTAATATCAGCATAAAGCTAAATGTGTCCGACCCTAACGGTTTAGGTGCTATTGATAATTTGCAACTAAATTATGATCCTAACGCATTTGACTATTTTAGTAATGAAATGCCAAATAGAAATTTAAAAGTTACACCGTCTACTGGTAATGTTAAAATCAACTACAACACTAACCGCACGGATTTAGATATTTTTACCGATACTATAACCTTGCAGTTTACCTTTAGAGCAAAAGCTTCTGCTAAAATGGGCGCTTATAAGTTTTCAGTTAGTGGATATAATTTTTATAGTAATGTTAAAGGAGAATTTTTCCGCACAGATGTTAAAATAGCAACTGATCTTAGTATAAATGTTGCAGAGGGAAAATCAAATAATAATAAACTTAAAAGCCTATCGGTAAAAGATTATAAAATATCACCTGAATTTAGCTCTGATGTTTTTGAATATTCATTAGGTGTTCCTACCGGTACAAAATCTGTTGATATTACAGCAATTGCCGATGATGCTAATGCCACTGTTGTTATCGCTGGTAATACAAACCTTGCTAAAGATATAAATCCAATATCTGTTATCGTTACAGCCTCAGACGGAAGTACTCAAATTTATAAAATCACCGCTAAACTTGGCGTATCAACAGAACAAGCTGCACAAGATACCGAGGGTAGCTTAGACGATAAAGCCAAAATAGAAGCACTTGAGCTAAAGCTTAAGGAAACAAATCTTAGAAATCTTATTATAGTATTAATATTAATATTTATAATTGTTTGTTTAATTGTTTATTTGCTTATTGAAAAGTATGGAGATAAATGGTTTAATCATGGTCCTAAATCAAAGAAAAAAGGCGATCCAGACGATGAGGACTTTTATGACGAAGACGAAGAAGACGAAGATTATGAATATGATGATGAAGAGGACGAAGATATTAAAATAAAATAAGATTTTAGCAAAAGAAAAAGAGAACTGGCGATTTCATGTACATTTATTTGGGCATTTACCGCTTTAAAAGATGAAAAGTTAATTTTAAAACTTTTCGGTTAAAATAATTACGCATTTGCGTATTGGAGGACAAGTCACTTGTTAAGAAATGAATTAAGAAACATAGCAATTATAGCCCACGTAGACCACGGAAAAACAACCCTTGTAGACGAAATGTTAAAGCAGGGTGGAGCATTTAGAGAAAATCAGCAAGTACAGGATAGAATTATGGATAGCAATGATTTAGAGCGTGAGCGTGGAATTACTATTCTTGCTAAAAATACTTCAGCATATTATAAAGGTACAAAAATAAATATCATTGACACACCAGGCCATGCCGATTTCGGTGGCGAGGTAGAACGTGTTCTTAAAATGGTAAATGGTGTTGTTTTATTAGTAGATGCTTTTGAAGGACCTATGCCTCAAACAAGATTTGTATTAAGCAAAGCACTTGATTTAGGACATAAGGTAATTATAGTTGTAAATAAAATTGATAGACCAGACGCTAGACTTAAAGAAGTTGGTGATGAAATATTAGAACTTCTAATAGATTTATCGGCAACTGATGAACAGCTAGACAGCCCAATTATATACTGCTCAGCTCGTCAAGGTATTGCCTCTACTTCTCCTGATTTAGTAGGTGAAAACTTAGACCCATTATTTGATAAAATAGTTAGCTACTTTGACCCATTTACTGTTGACTATGAAGCACCATTTCAGATGCTAGTATCATCAATTGATTATAATGAATATGTTGGTAGAATAGCTGTTGGTAGAGTAGAACGTGGTACTATAAATTCAAACTCTGAAATTACTGTATGTAACTATCATGCGGATTTTGCACCATATAAAAGTAAGGTAACTAATATCTATCAGTTTGAAGGTTTAAAAAGAGATATAGTAACTACCGCTAAAGCTGGCGATGTTATCTGCCTTTCAGGTATGGAAAAAATTACTATTGGTGATACTATTTGTAATAATGCCGATGTTACTCCTCTTCCATTTATGAAGATATCAGAGCCTACTGTTGAAATGACTTTTAGTGTAAATGATAGCCCATTTGCAGGTAAAGAAGGCAAATTTGTAACATCTCGTCAAATTAGAGCAAGATTATTTAAAGAACTTTTAAAAGACGTTTCACTTAAAGTTACAGAAACTGAAAATGCTGATAGCTTAATGGTATCAGGTCGTGGTGAAATGCATCTTTCTATTCTTATAGAAACAATGCGTAGAGAAGGGTATGAATTCCAAGTAAGTAACCCTAGAGTGTTAATGAGAGATATTGATGGTGTTAAATCTGAGCCAATAGAAAGATTACTAATAGATGTACCTGAAAATAGCGTAGGTCCTGTAATGTCTAAAATGGGTGTACGTAAAGCTGAACTACTTCATATGTCACCTCAAGGCAATAGAATGAGAATAGAATTTTTAATTCCGGCTAGAGGACTTTTTGGTTATAGAAGCGAATTTATGACAGATACTCGTGGAGAGGGAATATTAAACTCTGTTTTCCATGGCTATGAACCTTATAAAGGCGAAATTCCATCAAGGTCAGAGGGAGCTTTAGTAGCATTTGAAACAGGCGATTCTATTGTATATGGTTTATTTAACGCACAAGAACGTGGTAGGTTGTTTATAGGCCCTGCAACCCCTGTATACGCAGGTATGGTTGTTGGTGCTAATCCAAAAGGCGGAGATATTTCAGTAAACGTTTGTAAGAAAAAACAAATGTCAAATATGAGAGCATCAGGTAGTGATGAAACTTTAAGACTCGTTCCATATTCAAAAATGAGTTTGGAAGAAGCTTTAGAATTTTTAGCAGATGATGAACTACTAGAAGTTACTCCAAAACAGTTTAGAATAAGAAAGAAAATTTTAGATCATAATCAAAGAATGAAATCAAGATAAAGTTTCTCTTTATAAAATTTATGAAAGGTCTGATTTAAATGGCAGTTAGCTATTCAATAGGTTTAGATAAAATCATTAAAGATGGAGAGCTTGAAGTTATTTACAGCAATACTCCCATCGAAGAAATTTTAATAACAAATTCAGATATTAATAGACCGGGGCTTCAACTAGCGGGATTTTATGACTACTTTGATAGTAGTAGAATTCAAATTATTGGAATGGTTGAATACACCTATTTAAACGGACTTTCTCATGAGGAACGTCATAAATCTTTAGAAACATTTTTATCGAAGGATCTTACTGTACTTATAATTACAAGAAATCTAGATGTTTCAGAAGATTTTTTGGAGCTTGCTAAAAAATATAACGTACCTATTCTAAGAACAAAAGAAATTACCTCTTCATTTATGTCAAATCTTATCACCTATTTAAGTACAGCGTTAGGCGAAAGGATTACAAGACACGGTGTTCTTGTTGAAGTTTATGGTGAAGGAATTCTTTTATTAGGTGAAAGTGGAGTTGGCAAAAGCGAAACCGCTATGGAACTTTTAAAAAGAGGTCACCGTTTAATTGCTGATGATGCTGTGGAAATTAAAAAAGTTTCAAATAGAACGTTATTAGGCAAAGCACCCGAAATAATAAGACATTTTATAGAACTTCGAGGCATAGGAATAGTAGATGTTAGAAGAATTTTTGGTATGGGTGCTGTTAAAGAGAGTGAAAAGATTAATCTTGTAATCGAGCTTGAAAACTGGGATGAAGAAAAACAGTATGATAGGCTTGGACTTGACGATAAATATACAGAGATTTTAGGGCTTAAAATTCCTCTTTTAAACATACCGGTAAAACCAGGTAGAAATTTAGCGATAATTATTGAAGTTGCCGCTATGAACAATAGACAAAGAAGATTAGGTTATAACGCAGCCGAAGCACTTAATGATAGATTAATATCTCAAGAGCATAATTAATTTTCGGAGGATAACACTTTGCAAATAAATAATATTATTGAGTTTTGTTCAAAAAATGAAATAATAGTAAAACAAAATATTCTGCTAAGCGAGCTTACAAGTTTTAAGGTAGGTGGCATAGCAGATATTTTGGTATATCCATCTAATGTAAAGCAGCTAGTTTTTATCCTTAACTATTTAAAGGATAATCAAATTACTTTTTTTGTAATGGGTAAAGGCTCTAATCTGTTATGTTCTGATGATGGCTATCGTGGTGTTATTATAAAAACGGATTGTCTTAGTAATATAGAAGTAAATGATAATAAAATTACAGCAATGGTAGGGGACACGCTAGCTAGCATAGCTAGATGTACTTTGAATAACTGCTTATCAGGATTTGAATTTGCCGCACTAATTCCAGGGAGTCTTGGAGGAGCCATTTATATGAATGCAGGGGCATATGGCGGAGAAATGAAAGATATTGTAAAAAAAGTCACCTATCTTGATGAAAATCAAAATCTTTGTGAAATAGAAAATAATAAATGTGAATTCGGTTATCGTACCAGCATTTTCAAAAAAAATAAATATATAATTGTTTCAGTGGAAATTGAGCTTGTAAAAGGCGATTATAATCAAATTAAAGATAAAATGGCGTTACTAGCTTTTAAAAGAAAATCAAAGCAACCGTTAGATTATGGTAGTGCAGGTAGTACTTTTAAAAGACCGATAGATGGATATGCGGCTGAACTTATTGAAAGATGTGGTTTAAAAGGGTATACTATTGGTGGAGCTTGTGTTTCGGAAAAACATTCTGGCTTTATAATCAATAAAAATAATGCTACATCTCTTGATATTTCTAATTTAATAGCATATGTTAAAGATACAGTTTATAAAAAAACAGGAATTATACTTGAGCTTGAGGTTATAACTCTTTAACCTTTAGTGCGAAAGGATGAACAAAAGTTGAAATTTGTAATTGTTACTGGAATGTCAGGTGCCGGAAAAAGTAGAGCAATTGAAGTGCTTGAAGATATGGGATATTATTGTGTTGATAATATGCCATTAGATTTTATCGGAAAATTTGCTGAGATATGCTATGAAACACAAGATAAAATGCCACGTGTTGCAATTGTTACCGATATTAGAACAGGCACATCTTTTGATGGTGTTATAAGCGAGCTTAACAAGCTAAAAAGTAAAGGTATATCATATGAGGTGTTGTTTTTATCTGCCTCAGATGATGTCATTATAAGACGCTACAAAGAAACAAGACGTCGTCATCCACTATCAGAGCTTAATAAGAATAAAACAATTAAGGATATAATAGCATTAGAACGAGTGGCTCTAGAGCCGCTTTTAACAGTTGCTAATAATATTATAGATACTTCAAACCTTAGTGCAATTCAGCTTAAAGACCAGATTTTAAAAATATTTAACGAGGGCAAGCGTAGCGTTGCAGTCACTGTTATTTCTTTTGGCTTTAAATATGGAATTCCAAACGAAGCGGATATGGTTTTTGATGTTCGTTGCTTACCAAACCCATTTTATGATTTATCGTTAAAAAAATATTCAGGACTTGATAATGAAATTGACGATTATGTTTTTAAATATCCTCAATCTTTAACCTATCTTGAAAAGATAAAGGATATGCTCAAATTTTTAATGCCATTATTTGCCGAAGAGGGTAAATCAAGTGTAATTATTGCTATTGGCTGTACTGGCGGACGTCACCGCTCTGTATTATTTACTGAAAAGATAAATGAATTTTTAATAGAAAATAAAATAGATAGTACAACGTACCACAGAGATATGCAAAAATTCAAGCCATAATATTTTTCGTTTAGTAAAGGATATTTAAAATGACATTTGCTTATGAAGTAAAAGAAGAGATATGCAGTTTAAAATTAAAAAAAGAATATAGGTTAATTCAAATATATGGGTTGCTTTTGTTTGCAAACCAATTTACAGATAAACAAATAAAAATAATTACGGAAAATGAAATTGTTGCAAATACTATATTAAATGATTTTGAGGAATTATTTGAGTTCAAACCTATTTTTATCACACATAAAACAAAAGTAAAAACAGTTTATAATATAATTATTGATAATAAAGACTTAATTAATAGAATTTCTCTTGTAATTGGAACTTCTATCGGAAAGCTTACATCAAGTATAAATCATAATTTAGTATATAACGAAAGCTCTCAAAGTGCATTTATAAGAGGTGCTTTTTTATCCGGTGGCACAATGGCGACGCCAACTAAAGCATATCATTTTGAAATAAGCACTCCAAAAAAAGCACTAGCATATGATTTTATTTCACTACTCAGTGAGCTTGAAATTGCAGAGCCTAAGATAATTATGAGAAAATCAAATTACGTTGTTTATTATAAAGATAGTTTAGTAATTGAAGATATTTTAAATATTATGGGTGCTAGAAAAAGTGAATTTAATTTCATTAATGCGAAGATTGAAAAGCAATTAAGAAACGATGCAAACCGCTCTACTAATTGCGTTACAGCTAATATTTCTAAAGCTGTTGAAGCTTCCTCAAAGCAAAGACTTGCAATAGATAATCTTAAAAAGTCAGGTAGATACGAGCTATTACCAATAGAACTTAAAAAAATAGCAGTTTTAAGAGAAGAAAACCCTTTTGCATCATTAGAAGAAATAGCTCTATTAACAGAGGATAAGGAATCCAAAACATCTATTTATAATAAGCTTAAAAAAATCCAGGAATTTTAAAATATATTTTTAGAAAAGAGTATATTATGTTTGTTCATCTGCATTGCCATAGTGAATATAGTCTTTTAGACGGTGCTGTCAGAATAAAAGACTTAATAAAAAGTGCAAAGGAAATGCACTTTAATGCTGTTGCGCTAACCGATCACGGCGTTATGAGTGGTGTTGTTGATTTTTATAAGCTAGCTAAAGAAAATGGAATAAAACCGATTATAGGCTGTGAGGTTTATACAGCAAAACGCACCAGATTTGACAAGCAAGCTGAGTATGATAGTACCCGTGGACATCTTGTTTTGCTTTGTAAAAATAACGAAGGCTATGAAAATTTAATGGCGATTGTTTCAAAAGCACATGTAGAAGGATTTTATAAAAAACCTCGTGTTGATATGGAACTTTTAAAAGAATATAGTAGCGGACTTATTGCACTATCCGGTTGCCTTGCAGGTGATATACCAAATAGAATTTTAAATAATGATTATAATGGAGCTATAAGTAAAGCAAAGGAATTTAACGATATTTTTGGGCAAGGCAATTTTTATCTAGAAATGCAAAACCACAATTTAGAAAATCAGTTGATGGTAAATAGCAATCTTATAAATATATCAAAAGAATTAAATATCCCACTAGTAGCAACTAACGATGTTCATTATTTAGAAAAATCCAATGCAAAAGCACAAAGTATTTTAATGTGTATACAAACAGGAAAAACCATCGAAGAAGGCTCTGGCATTGATTTTGGCTCAAATGAGTTTTACTTTAAAAGCCAAGAGCAGATGGAAGAGCTTTTTCAAAATACGATTGAAGCGGTTGAAAATACCATTATTATAGCAGATGAATGTAATGTAGAACTAGATTTTACAAAACTTCATCTTCCAAGCTTTATCCAAACACAGGAAAAAACTAATTACGATTTATTGCTTAAATTAGCTAATGAAGGATTTTATAAAAGATATGAGGGTAATAAGTCAGTAGAATATCTAGATAGATTAAATTTTGAACTAGATACTATTAAAAATATGGGCTTTGTAGATTATTTTTTAATAGTTTATGATTATGTAAAATTTGCAAGAGATAGTAAAATACCGGTAGGTCCTGGAAGAGGCTCTGCTGCCGGTAGTATTGTATCGTACTGCCTTAATATAACAAATGTTGACCCTATGAAGTACGATTTGCTTTTTGAACGTTTTTTAAATCCCGAAAGAATTACAATGCCTGATATTGATATTGACTTTTGTTATGAACGCAGGCAAGAAGTTATAGATTATGTTATTAATAAATATGGTAAAGACAAAGTAGCTCAAATTATTACCTTTGGTACGATGATGGCAAAACAGGTAATAAGAGATGTAGGTCGAGTTTTAAATATTAGCTATTCAGAAGTAGACAAAATTGCAAAATTAATTCCAAACGAAAAAAATGTTACAATCAAAGAAACGTTAAAGTTTAATAAAACTTTAGCTGATATGTATAATTTGAATATGGAAATAAAAGAGTTACTTGATTTTTCTATGCAGCTAGAGGGCTTAGCTAGGCACGCCTCAACCCATGCGGCAGGAGTTGTTGTCACTGCACAAGAAGTGTATAAATATGTACCGTTACAAAAAAACGATGAGGCAATTGTAACAGGGTATCCTATGAATAATTTAGAAGAATTAGGTCTTTTAAAGATGGACTTTTTAGGGCTTAGATACCTAACTATAATAAATGACACTGAAAAAGCCATTAATAAAACAGATAGCTCTTTTAAAATATCAGAGATAAAAGATGATGATAGTAAAGTATTTGCACTTTTATCAAGTGGTAAGACGTTAGGTCTTTTTCAGCTAGAGTCACAAGGTATGAGAAAAGTTCTTGCAACGTTAGCCCCGGAAACAATGGAGGATATTATAGCTGTTATTTCACTTTACAGACCGGGACCTATGAAATCAATTCCCACCTATATTAATAATCGGCATAATACTTCTAAAATCAAATATAAGCATCAATATTTAGAAGATATTTTAGATGTAACATATGGCTGTATTGTATATCAAGAACAGGTTATGAAAATAGTACAAAAGCTAGCGGGGTATTCTTTTGGCAGAGCGGATTTAGTTAGAAGAGCAATGGCAAAGAAAAAGACAGCTATTATGGAAAAAGAACGTCATAATTTTATCTATGGTTTAACAGATGAAAATGGCAAAGAAATAGTAAAAGGTGCAATCAAAAATGGAGTTTCAGAAAGCATAGCCTCAGAAATATTTGATGAAATTAGCACTTTTGCAGAATATGCTTTTAATAAGTCCCACGCAGCAGCATACGCTGTTATTGCGTATCAGACAGCATATTTAAAAGCACATTATAAAGAGCAATATATGGCGGCACTTTTAACTAGTGTACTAGGTAGAGCAGATAAGGTATATGAATATATAAGTGAATGTGAGCAGCTATCAATTAAAGTATTACCTCCCGATATAAATTACAGCGAGATAGGTTTTGTTTGTTTTGAGAATAACATTAGATTTGGACTTGTAGCAATTAAAAATGTAGGTTCTTATTTTATAGAAAAACTCATTATCGAAAGAAAAAACAATGGTTTATTTACTTCTTTTTATGACTTTATTAAAAGAATGTATAAAAATGATTTAAATAAAAGATGTGTTGAGTCCTTAATAAAATGTGGTGCATTTGATTCATTAAAAATAAATCGACGAACATTACTTTCCTATTATGAAAAAGTTATCGATGATTATGCATCAAAAATGAGAAATAACGTGGAAGGTCAGATAGATTTATTTGCAAATTCAAATTCATTAGAGAGTGTAGAGAGTGAATTTAATGAGCTAGAAGAATTTCCAAAACTAACACTTTTAAAAATGGAAAAAGAAATGTCGTCTATTTATTTTTCAGGACACCCAATGTCAATGTTTAAAAGGCAGATAAAAGAAATGAATGCTATTAATATTAAAGAAATTGTACGTTCATTTTCTGATGAGTATAATGGATATAAAGATGGAAATTATGTAGAAGTCGCAGGTATCATAACAGCTAAAGTTTTAAAAACTACTAAAAACAACGATAGAATGGCATTTATTACAATAGAAGATATGACGGGATCAATAGAGTGTATTGTTTTTCCTAATGTTTTTAGCACATCAAGTCAAATCTTAACAGATGATACTCCGATTTTAATAAGTGGTGTTATTTCGTCAAAAGAAGATGAAGCCCCTAAAATAATTGCTAAAAGTATTTTATTATTATCTGACATTAAAATAAGCCCTGTACCAACATTGTTTTTGAAATTAAATGCTAAAGACGATTTGTTTTACGAAATAAATGACGTTTTAAAACAACTAGAAGGAAATGCGGAGGTAGTATATGTAATAAAGTTAGAAAACAAAAAATTAAAGGCAAAATTTAGAACAAATGTTAATGACGCATTACTAAATATGCTATATGAAAAGCTCGGAAAAGAGAATGTAGTATTCAAAAATATATAATTTGTATAAGTTAATATTAAAACAATCTTAATTTTATACATTTTATATGCAATTATCTATTGAAAAAATTTAAAATTAAAGTTATAATATAAGGAATGATGTAATTTTTATGTCATTATAAATCAAATGGAGGCATATTTATGAATAAAGTAAAAACAATAGGCATACTTACCAGTGGTGGAGATGCTCCGGGAATGAATGCAGCTTTAAGAGCAATTGTTAGAAGTGCAGTTGTTAAGGGTATTCGTGTGGTTGGTATTAAAAGAGGATATAATGGACTTATAAAAGGCGATATTATTGAACTAGATTTAAGATCAGTTTCTGATATAATTCATAAAGGTGGAACCTATTTATATACAGCTAGATGTTTAGAATTTAAAGATGAAGCAGGAGTTGACTTAGCTGTTGAAACTTGCAAAAAATTCGGCATAGATGGTATTATAGTTATTGGTGGAGATGGCTCTTTTAGAGGGGCAGCTGATTTATCCGCTAAGGGAATACCATGTGTTGGCATACCTGGTACTATCGATAATGATATTGCAGCTAGTGACTATACAATAGGCTTTAATACTGCTTTAGAAACTATCTGTGAATGTGTCGATAAAATAAGAGATACCTCACAATCTCACGATAGATGTTCAATTGTTGAAGTTATGGGCAGAGATGCAGGATGGTTAGCACTTGAATCAGGCATTGCAGTTGGTGCTACTATTATTTTAGTAAAGGAAATTCCTTTTGATTTTCAAAAAGATGTTATTGATAGAATTAATCGTACCATTAAAACAGGTAAAAAGCATTTTATCATCGTTGTATCAGAGGGATTAGAACTTGATGTAAACGAATTTGCAAAGCACGTTGAGAGGGAAACTAATATTGTTACTCGTGCTACTGTTTTAGGATATATTCAAAGAGGTGGTTCTCCATCTGTTATGGATAGAGTTATGGCAACAAAAATGGGTGCTTATGCTGTAAATCTTTTAGAAAAAGGTAAGGGCAATAGAGTAGTTGTTATGCAAAAGAATAAATTAGTTGATATTGATATTTTTGATGCTTTAGCAATGAAAAAAGAATTTGACTTTGATGCATATAATATGGCAAACTCTGTAAATATTTAATAAAAATCTAAAGAAACGGATAAAGATATGGGTGAACAACAATTTGTTAGCTTGTTTAAGAAAGCTGAAATCAGCGAGAAAATAGAAAAAAAAGATTATCTTTTTATTGTTTCTTGCATATATTCTGTCGTTGCTGTAATTGCAAGCTTTTCAATTTATTACTTAAAGCTTAATCCATTCGAACTAATGCAGCAATTTGGTTATTTTGGTAATGTGAGCGAAATGATTACGGTGCTAGGTTTTATGGTTTTACCAATACTACTTCCGATGTTTATTTTCTCTTTACATACTAATAAAATTAAGCTTAAAATTATATCAAGTATTCTTATTGCAACGGACCTTATCAGTAGAATTGCCGCAATTTTGCTATATTATGTTAAAGTAACAGGTGAAAGAGAGATTGAACTTACTCCACCAACAACTGCTACAAAAATAACTTTTTTCATTTTTATGTTATGTATTTTTGTTCTTTTAATCGGAGTTGTGTTTTATGCTGTTGGTAATAATAAAATTTCAGCAATGGTTTTGAAAATTGGTGCTATTAGTTATATCATTTTAAGCGGTATATTCTTTTTAGGCTTTATGTTTATGTTTATAGCAAAGCCTGAAAGCTATTTAATCTACTGTGCTGTTGTTTTCTTGTTAGATGTCATTTCATCAATTTTCATTTTGCTTTTTGTAAAAAAATTAAATAATAAAATCGGCAATGAATATTTAGAGAATAAATAAAATTAAACCTCCATATTATATAAAATAATGATATGGAGGTTTTTTATATGAGAGCTGGAGAATTAATTTCAAAAGAAGTTATAAATATAAGAGATGGTTGTAAAATTGGATGTGTTTACGATTTTGATTTTGATGAATGTAGCGGTGAAATAAAAGCAATTATAGTAATCAGCAAGGGAAGGTTTTTCGGATTTTTTGGCGGTGGAGAAGAATTTATTGTTTTGTGGGAGCAAATTGTTAAGCTAAGTTGTGATGTTGTTTTAGTGGAGTTAGAACGTAGAATTCCAACAAAAAAACATAATTTTAAAAGAAATTAAATAAAAACAGTAAAAAGATAAAAAACTCCTTGCTATTTATAAAAAAATATGATAATATATTAAAGTTAAAGCGAACAATCCTCTGCCAATTAATTGGTTACGATTGTCAATGTCTTAAGGAGGAAATAAAAAATGGATAAGTTACTATCAGATTTTACAAAGGATCAAATTAATAATAATGGTGATCTTGTTGTAGTAGGAAATGTTGTAAAGGTACACATTAAAATCAAAGAGGGACAAAGAGAAAGAGTTCAAATTTTCGAAGGCACAATTATTGCTAGAAAAGGCAGTGGAGTTTCTGAAACTTTTACTGTAAGACGTATTGCTAGTAACGTTGGCGTTGAAAAGACTTTTCCTATCAATTCCCCAAAAATTGAAAAAATAGAAACAGTCCGCAAAGGTAGAGTTCGTAGAGCCAAGCTGTATTACCTACGTGATAGAGTTGGTAAAGCTGCAAAGGTTAAAGAAAAAATCTAAATCAGCTAAAAAGCCTGTCCTATGTAAATTGCAATAGTAACTTACAATTAGGGCGGGCATTTTTACATTTAATCTCTTAAAGAAAGGATACTAACAGAATATGAATATAGATAATTTTGATAATTTAGAACAAGACAATGAAATTGAAAATGAGCAAAATAAAAACGAGCAAGACTTTGATAACGATACTTTAATAGAGCAAGAAATTCAAAAAAAGGTTGATATAAAGCCTAAAACATCTATTCTTTCGGAAGTGTTTGACTGGGTTGAATCTATTGCAGTATCTGTTGTTATAGTTGTCCTTTTATTTACTTTTGTATTTAGAATAGTAGGAGTTGTTGGTGAATCAATGGAAAACACTTTGAAAACCAACGATAAACTTATTATTTCAAATTTGTTTTACAAACCGAGTATTGGTGATGTAATTGTTTTTATCCCTGACTTAGAGCAGTACGAGAATAAACCTTTTGTAAAAAGAATTATTGCCCTTGAAGGTCAAAAAGTTGATATTAACGAGCAAACAGGCGAAGTTTTTGTAGACGATAAACTGATACAAGAAGATTATATAAAAACTCCTACCTACAATAAAGGAACGCAGTCATACCCGGTTATTGTAGAGAAGGGGAAAGTATTTGTTATGGGTGACAATAGAGGTAATTCTACTGATAGTAGATATGAAACTGTTGGCACTGTTGACACAAGAGCAATTATAGGAAGATGTCTAATTAGAGTATTTCCTTTTAATAAGATAGGAGAATTAAATAAATAATTATGGATATGACAGCGATTAACTGGTATCCGGGACATATGGCAAAAACCAAGCGAATAATTGGCGAAAATCTTAAAAATATTGATATTGTAATAGAAATATTAGATTCAAGAATTGCACGAAGTTCTAAAAATAACGAGGTAGACGTAATTATAAACGAAAAGCCTAAGCTTATTTTACTTAACAAATGTAGTCTTTCTGATATGAATGTTACACGTAGTTGGTGTAGTTTTTATGAAAAAACAGGCGCACACACTTTGCCAACTGATTGTATTACAAATTATGGAATAGATAAGTTGTTTCCTCTCATAAAGGAAATTTTAAAAGATAAAATAGAGCGAAAAAAAGCTAAAGGTATGGTTATAGTACCTATTAAAATGATGGTTCTTGGAGTTCCGAACGTTGGAAAAAGTTCTCTAATTAACACTCTTTTAAAGTCTAAAAAAGTTAAGGTTGAGGATAGACCCGGAGTTACAAGAGTAAAGCAATGGATTACTATAAATAAGGAATTTGATATTCTTGATATGCCAGGTATTTTAGCTCCAAAACTTGAAAGTGCAACTGCAGGGCTTAATTTATCAGTCACAGGGGCTATTAAAGACCAGATAAATGACTTAGAGTATCTAGCTGCCTATCTGCTTGATATCGTTAATAAAGAGTATCCAAAGGCTTTGCTTTTAAGATATAAAGTACAGCAAGATTTATCGTTAAAAGGATATGAAGTATTAAGTCTTGTTGGTAAAAAAAGAGGATTTTTAGTTTCGGGCGGAGAAATTGATACAGAGCGAACAGCAATAATGGTACTTGACGAATTTAGAGCAGGAAAGCTTGGAAATATATCGCTTGAGAGGGTATAATTGTGGATTTTTCATACGAATTAGAGGCTATAAATAATGGTTATAAAATAATATGTGGAATAGACGAGGCTGGCAGAGGACCACTTGCCGGAGATGTTTATGCCGCAGCTGTTGTTTTACCTTTAGATACATCTATTGAAGGTTTAAATGACTCAAAAAAGCTTACAGAAAAAAAGAGAGAGGCTTTGTATGATATTATTATAAACAAAGCAACCGCATACTGTGTTGCCACTGCAACGCCAAAAGAAATTGACGATATTAATATTTTAAATGCTACCTTTCTTGCTATGAAAAGGGCAGTAGATGGGCTTAATATTAAAGCTGATTTTGCGTTAGTTGATGGGAATAGAATTAAGGGACTTGATATTAATTCAAAATGTATTATTAAAGGTGACGGAATTTCTAATAGTATAGCAGCAGCATCAATTTTAGCGAAAGTTAGTCGTGACAGGTCAATGATAGAATTAAGTAAAAAATACCCTGATTATTTATTTGAGCAACATAAAGGGTATCCAACTAAAAAGCACTATGAAATGATTAAAAAATATGGTGTGATAGATGAAATATACCGCAAAAGTTTTTTAAAAAACTTGGGTACAAAATAATGATAAATATTAAAAAATCAAGGGGTAACAAAGGCGAAAACGAGGCTTTAGAATATCTTAAAAAAGATGGATATAAGATTTTAGAAAAAAATTACACAGCCCTTAAAATGGGAGAAATTGACATAATAGCTGAAAAAGACGGATATATTATATTTGTTGAAGTAAAAACAAGAAGTGAAAATTCAATCGCTTCACCACAAGAATTTGTAACACCGTCAAAACAGCAAAAAATCATTAAATCTGCTACATTTTATTTAATGAATAATAAAACAGATTTGCAGCCAAGATTTGATATAATCGAAGTTTTCATAGAATTTACAAAAATAGAAAGAATTAATCATATAGAAAATGCTTTTACATTAGAAAGGATAAAAAGATGAGCATACCCTTTGCGGATTTACATTGCGATACAATTACTAAACTTTACGACAATAATTCAAGCCTTAAAGAAAACGATTATAATATAAGTTTAAACAAGTGTGAAGAGATACGTCCTTTAATTCAAACTTTTGCAATTTTTTTAAATGATGATTTAAAAAACGCAGATGAGTATTTTGACAACTCGCTTAATTATTTTGAAAAAGAAGTTTCTCTAAACAATGATACGATTTTACATTGCAAAAACTTTAAAGAAATTGAAACTACAATTAAGTCAAAAAGAAATGCCGCTCTATTATCAATAGAAAACGCAGGAGTATTTAGTAATCCAATTGCAAAAATTAATAGTCTTAAAAACAAAGGACTTTTCTTAACTTCATTAACATGGAATGATGAAAATAAGCTGGCAGGTGGAGTAAATTCTGATACCGGACTTACAAAACTCGGAAAAGAGTTTCTTGATTGCCTTAAAGAAAATAGCATAATTCCTGATGTGTCGCACTTAAACAGTAAATCTTTTTTAGAACTTTGTAGTTATTATAATGGACCTATTATAGCAAGTCATAGCAACTCTAATAAAATATGTAAAAACAAAAGAAATTTAACCGACGAACAGATAGTTGAAATATTTCTTAGAGATGGTCTTATAGGTATAAATTTATACAGTCAATTTTTAACAAATGATGATAAAAGTAAAATTGATGATATATATAAACAAATTGAGCATCTGCTTTCTTTAGGTGGCGAGGATAATATAGCTTTTGGTTGTGACTTTGATGGTATGGATAGTACGCCTACTAAAATTAATGATATTTCAGATGTTGAAAAAATATTTGATTATCTATTAAAAAAAGGGTATTCGAACGTTTTGATTTCAAAATTGTTTTTTAATAATGTTTATAATTTTTTAAAAAGAAATAAATAAGATGTTTAAAAGAGAGGAATATAATAAAAATGAAATTAATTAGTACAAGAAATAGCGATAACGAGCAGTCTGCATCCTTTGCGATTGAAAATGGAATTGCAAAAGATAAAGGACTTTTTTCTCCTGTTGATTTAAAGGTATTTACAAAAGAAGAAATTGAAGGATTTGTAGATCTTGATTACCAACAATTAGCTACAAAAATTCTAGTTGAATTACTTGATGATTTTACTGAAGAGGAAGTTAAAAGCTGCGTTTATAGTGCATACACTAAAGAAAAATTTGATGGTGATATAGCACCGGTAAAAGAACTTGGTGAAAAACTTTATTGCCTTGAATTATGGCATGGTAAAACATTCGCATTTAAAGATATAGCACTTAGTATTCTTCCATATCTACTTACTATTTCAATGAAAAAGCAAAAGCAAGACAAAACTGCTCTTATTTTAGTTGCAACATCTGGAGATACCGGAAAAGCTGCTTTAGAGGGTTTTAAAGATGTAGAAAATACTAAAATACTTGTTTTTTATCCACAAGAAGGTGTTAGTGACATTCAAAAGCTTCAGATGCAAACACAAGAAGGCGATAATGTTTTTGTATGTGGCATTAATGGAAATTTTGACGATGCTCAAACTGCTGTAAAACAGATATTTACAGATGAGAATATAAAAGAAAAGATAAAAAAAGAAAATTATTTCTTTTCAAGTGCTAATTCTATTAATTATGGTAGGCTAGCTCCACAAATAGTGTATTATTTTTCTTCATATTTAGACCTTTTAAAAAACGGTAAAATTAAAAGTGGCGAAAAAATTAATTTTGTAGTACCAACCGGAAATTTCGGTGATATTTTAGCCGGTTACTATGCAAAAAAAATGGGGCTTCCTATAAATAAACTTATCTGTGCTTCAAACAAAAACAATGTTTTAACAGATTTTATTTTAAATGG
>JAVVYT010000012.1:0-16644 GCA_036650995.1 Clostridia bacterium
ACCGATAAAGAGTACTTAGAGGGTTTACTTGTTGAAAAACAAAAAGAGCTAGGCTTTACCCTTACCGACTCTACCTATGGTAAATTCGTAGCTGGAATGAATAACTATATGGCTGATACTAATAAGCAAGAGTTTTTTGAAGTTCTTGTAAATGATGTTCCGGCAATGTATGGCATTTCAGAAATTCCTCTTAAAGATGGCGAAAAATATTCCTTTAGAATATCTACTTACTAAATTTTAAAAAGTTTTTTAAAACCATAACAATAGGATTTTAAAGATAGTTTTAAAGCTCTTTATAATAAATATCACAATAAAAGATACGTCTTTAAAAGCTTATTTTCTTAAAACAAAATGAAAGGGTGGTACAAAATGAAGATACGAGAAATTGCTCTTGTTGCTGTCTTTTCAGCGATTTTATTTGCAGGTAAAGAAGTTTTAGCATTTCTTCCAAACGTTGAAATTGTCACACTTTTTCTTATCGTAATAGCCGCTTGCTATAAATTTAGAATATCAATTTCAGTCTGCGTTATCTTTTCATTTTTGCAACTTTTGATTTATGGATTTAACGATTGGTTTTTCGGCTATTTAATTGTTTTTCCTATCATTGTAATAATAGCTACCTTGGTATCTAAAAAGACAACTAATGAGCTTACCTTTGCTATCATTGCCGGAATTTACGGATTTTTATTTGATGTGCCTTTTGCCATTATTAAGGGTTTTTTATTTGGTGCAAACTATATGGTCACCTACTTTGTAGCAGGGTTACTATTTGATATAGTACACGGTGTTGCAAATTTTATAATTGTGCTATTCTTATTTAAACCACTTTATAACCTTGTAAATTCACATTTAAAGAAATTCTATAATGTTTAAAAAATTAATTAATAACTTTTTATAGCCTGTAAGTGGCGGTAAAATATCAATACTCTCTTTTAGTATAAGTTTACTAGAGGAGAGTATTTTATTGTCTAAAACTAAATCCACAACCCCTACGCACTCCCCTTTTATAAGCGGTGCAAATAGCATATTGTCAGAATAGATTGTAGTTTTATACTCGCCTTTTTTATTGTTTATTATTATATTTTGCAAAACCTCGCTGTTTTCTATCGTAACTTTATTTTTACTGCCATTTATAACATTTATTTCTTTTTTAAACTCCCCTTCCTCAAATTCATTCAGATAGTTTATTTTATCAAAACAATACTCTAGCATCTTTTCGTGGTCTTGCCAGTCATCTCTATCATTTAACGTGACTGTTATTACCCTTTTATCATCTTTAAGTCCAATTTCAACTAAACATCTTCCTGCCTTTTCGGTAAATCCTGTTTTTCCACCTACACAATAACGATAACTGCTAAGCATTCTATTATGATTTGTGAGTGAATGTGTTTTAACGGCTCCTCTTGCGGTTATAACCTTACTTTTTGTTGCCATTATCTCTTTTAGTTTTTGATGACTTGCTGCCTTTGAGGCTATCTTAGCAAGCTCTAAAGCGGTAGTGTAATGGTTTTCATCGTAAAGACCTGTTGTATTTGTAAAATTGGTATTTAAAAGTCCCATATCCCTTGCTACTTTATTCATATTTTGAACAAAGGTAGTTTCATTTCCACAAATAGCGATAGCTAAAGCGGCTGCCGCATCGTTTCCCGATACTAGCATAAGCCCATAAAGTAGCTCTTCAATCGTTAAAATTTCACCCTCCTCTAAATACATTGATGACCCTTCAATAGCGGTAGCTACTTTTGGAATTACAAACTCTCTTTGCAGATTTTGTTCTAATTTAAGAGTAGTTAGTGCTGTCATTAGCTTTGTAGTACTTGCCATTGGTAGCTTTTCATTAGCTGATTTTTGAAAAATTACTTCGCCTGTATAGTACTCAATACAAGCTGCCGCTTTAGCCGACACTAAAGGCTCATCGCTACAAAAAGCGGTAGTGGTAAATGGTAATATCATCACAAGAATAATAGCTAGTATTCTTTTAACCCTCATTTTTTTCACCCTCTATAAACATTTATAAAATTATATGAAAAAAAAAGCTATTCAATGACGAATAGCTTTTAAAAAATATTTATTTATAGTTTTAGCTTAGATAAACTCGGTTGGCTCTTTTTTAAAGATATCTTTTACTTTATCAATAATATCAGGAACAAGAGCTATTAGCTTATCGGCTGCGGTTGACTCATCGGAAATTTGAAGTAACTTTACATTACCATTAGAAATAACTAAAAACGCAACTGGATTTATAGTAATTCCTGCGCCACTACCACCGCCAAAAAGACCATTAGTAGGGTTTTTTGAAGGGAAGTCAGATCCTCCTGCTGCAAATCCAAACGATACTTTAGATACTGGAATAATAGTGCCATCAGGGGTTTCGATAGGGTCGCCAACGATAGTATTTACGTCAACCATTTCTTTGATACTTTGCATTGCTGTTGCCATAAGTCCTTGAATTGGGTGTTGATTTTCCATTTATTTATCCTCCTTTTTTAATAACCTTAATGTTTTTAATAATATTATAATTGCTGATAATATTCTGATTTTTACACTGATATAATACTCTGCCTCTAGCTTTAATTCATTATATGCTGGAGTTATAGTAATAAGTGGTGGGTTTACAAATACCATATTTTGCAAAAGTCCTATTCCCTCATAAATATTAGCATATAATCCTCCGCATAAAATAGCGGTATTTGCTGCATCATTTATTCCTATATTCATATTAATACGAATATCATAAATTGTCAATCTATATCTTACAAAAGATATTATTTTTAAAATTTTTGAAAAGGTAATTGATATTTTTTTGCTTTTCTTTTCAGTTTCTTTTTCGGCGAATTTAGTGGTTTTAGTGGCTTTTGCTTTTGTATTCTCGCACTCTTTAGTACTCTCAGGCTCTTTTGTACACTCATTTTCTTTTTTGTTTTCTGGTGTTTTGTCATCAGGTTTATTATTTGCTTTTTCTCTTTTTTCGGGTTTTGGCTTTTTAGGCTTTTTTTCTTTTTGCGGATAAATAGTTATTTTGATAAATCCTATTTTAAGGGTAATTACATTCTTTGTTTCTTTATTATAACTTACTGTAAGACGGATATTTAGTAGCAAAACAAATACTATAACTAGAACTATTATTCCCAAAACATACCACATTTAATCACCCCTTTTTAAAAAAATAAAATCCCTTTTTTATAAAAATATTTTAAACCTCTTCTTCAAGAGATAGCTGTTCACCGCCATCATCAGGTTTTTGCGGTTTTGGAATTTCCGGTAAATCCGGTAAGTTATCAAGCGATGTTATATTAAAACATCTTAAAAAATTAGCGGTTGTTCCAAACAATAAAGGACGTCCCGGTGCGTCTAGTTTTCCTTTTTCCTCTATTAGCTCTTTTTCAACAAGCGAATTTATTACAGCAGTGCAGTCAACGCCACGAACCTGCTCTATGTACGCTCTTGTAATCGGCTGATTATATGCAACTATTGAAAGTACCTCTAACGAGGCAGGTGTTAACGTGATGTTTCGGCGATTATCCATAATTCTTTTGATATACTCACCATTCTCGCCTTTGGTGGCAAGCTGGATTTTATCCTCTAGTTTATATATCATAATGCCCCTTTTATCACTGGAATATTCTACTCTCATCAGCTCTATGGCATTTAAAATATCCTCTCGTGGCATTTCTATTACATCTACTAATTTATTAACCGACACCGGCTCTGCATAGGCAAAAAGTAAACTTTCTATTACGCTACAAAGCTCGTTTATTTCCATTTATTTTGCCTTCTTTCTCTTGATTTTTATCGTTGGGTTTGAAATATTATCATCTATTTCGATATTATCACTTTTAGAAAGCTCTAGCACCGCTAAAAAAGTAGCTACTATTTCAGAACGACTTTTAGAGTTTTCAAATAGACTTTTAAATTTGATGCTAGATGTTTTTAAAAGCTTTCGCAGAATGTTTACAGCTCTTGATGCAACCGACACTATAACATGCCCTACGATGTCTTTAAAGGAGCTTTGAGGTGGTGGTAACTTATTGCCTACTTTACGCAAAATATCCTTGTATGCCCCTTCTATCTCGGATATTTCGTGGCTTTTAACGTATTTATTATCAAGCTCTACTTTGTCTGGCTTTTTAGTAAAAATATTGTTCATTCCAAAGGTAACTGCTTTAAAATCTGAGGATACATCTTTATACCTTTTATACTCAACTAGCATACGAACAAGGGTATCACGAGGATCTTCCTCTTCGTTATTTTCCTCGCTTGGAAGGAGCATTTTAGATTTAATATACACAAGCTGTGCTGCCATTGTCAAAAAATCCGCTGTAACCTCCAGATTTTCTTTTTGCATTATATCTATCTGCTCTAGATACTGTTCCAATATAATAGTTATTGGAATATCATAGATATTTATTTTGTTTTTTGAAATAAGCTGTAACAACATATCAAGGGGTCCCTCAAAGTTTGTCAGCTTAAAGGATAGCTTTTCCATTTTTCTCCTTTAATGAACTAAATTAAAGATAAAATTTGCTAAAGCTTCAGTAGGCACTATTAAAAGGTTTGCTACAAAGTTTGTAGCCGTACCCATAAAACTACTGAAAACACCTGTAAACATTAGAAGTATAAAAACAATAAAGGCATATCTTTCATACTGTAAAAATTTCATATAAATATTAGTCGGCAAAAAGAATGTAAGTAGTCTAGAGCCGTCTAACGGTGGAATTGGTATTAAATTAAATATTGCAAAAGAGATGTTCATATACATTAAAGTTTGAAGAAATTCTATTACAAAATTTGGCGCATTAAAAGCTGCTGCTATCGCCAAAAATGGTATTATAGCAATAGATAAGAGTATGTTAGAAATAGGGCCTGCAATAGCTGTTATCGCCATATCCCTTTTAGGATTTTTAAAGTACATTGTCTTTACAGGAACAGGCTTTGCCCAACCAAAGCGGAAAATTATAAAAAATATGGCACCGATAGGGTCAATGTGCCTTAGTGGATTTAGCGAAAGTCTACCCTCGGTTTTCGCTGTGTAGTCCCCTAATTTATACGATGTGTATGCGTGCGCCCACTCATGAATGGTTATCGAGATTAAGACAATCGGCGCTAACATTATGATATTACTTAAAGCATCACGAACTGCGTTTATTATTTCTTGCATTATATATTCTCCATTTCAGATAGTACTTTTATTATAAATCATTTTTTGCTTTTTAGCAACTATTTTATATTAACTGCTTGTAATGAGTCATTACTTGTAATAAACTATTACTTGTAATGAGTCATTACTTGTAATAAACTATTGCTTGTAATATGCTATTATATTATCTGCATCTATTTTAGAAATCCCGTCTACTTTAAGTAGCTCTTCATACGTTGCTTTTTTTATCTTGGCTATTGATTTAAAGTAATTTATAAGTTTTGTTTCTTTTGTCTTTCCAATACCATTTATCTTCGTAAGACTGCCACTCTGTACTGTTTTAGACATTTTTTTATTATGATTTGCAATTGAAAATCTATGGCACTCATTTTGAAGTTTAGTGGCAAATTTCATTGCGGTATCGGCATTTTTAAGAGGAATTACCACTCCATTTTCAAGCACAATTCCGTCCGTGCGATGCTTATTATCTTTTTTAAGACCGATTATATTAGCTTTAATAGAAAGCTCTTCGAGTACTGGTTTTACAGCATTTATCTGCCCTATACCACCGTCTACAACGATTAAATCCGGAATAAAATCAAAGCTCTCGTTTTCAGCTTTTAGATTTAAAAAGCGACGACGAATAGCATCTGCCATATTTTGATAGTCGTCATTTATACTCTTAGTGTTAAAAAGTCGATATTTTGACTTATCGGGTTTTCCATCAACAAAAACCACCATTCCACAGACACCAAAAGCACCGCTTATATGGGACACATCGTACATTTCAATAGTTTTAGCTATAATATTCATCTTCGCCATATCGCAAAAATCCGATAGTTCTCTTAAATCTTTTTGAGCTTTATTCTGCTCTAATAAAAGAAATTCTTTGGAATTTTCCTTGGCAAAAGAAAGTAGTTTTTTTCCCTCACCTTTTTGCGGAATATGAACTGTAACTTTTCTTTCAGCTAAGGTAGTTAAATACTCAGCTAGCACATCAGTATCCTCCATAATTTGCGGAAGATAAATTGTTTTAGGAATTAAAACCTGCATTTCATAGTATCTTAAAATATACTCTTCTAATTGTTCGTAAATCTCATCATTTACAATATTTTCTATCAAATGGCTATATTTAAAGCTTATGGCTCCGTTTTTAAGGGAAATTATCGTAACTGACAAAGTATTATCGGTGAAATAATAATCTATTGCATCACAAGACAGGTTTATATTTGCAATAATATGCTGTTTTTCTTTTAGCTTAGCCATTGATTTTCGAGCATCACGATAGTAAGCCGCACGTTCAAAATCTAAATTGTCTGAAGCTATCAGCATTTTATCTTCTAATATTTTGGAAACGTCAAAGATATTTCCTGAAAGCACGTCGGTGGCTTTTTTTATCAATTCGCCATACTCTTTTACCGACACATTACCGCTACAAACGCCGATACACCTACCAATATGAGCATTAAGGCAGGTTTTATTATTTTTTTTATTAAAACTTCCTTTACATTCAGGCAATAAAAACGCCTTTGACACAGCATCAATAATCTGATATGCAATATGCCTACTCTGAAAAGGACCGAAATACTCGCTTTTAGAATTTTCTCTTTTGGCGGCTATTTCAAAATATGGGAATTTTACTTTTTTATTTAGTTTTATAAACGGGTAGCCCTTATCGTCTTTTAGCAGAATATTATATTTTGGCTTATATTTCTTTATTAAATTTGATTCCAAAAGCAATGCTTCAAACTCAGTATGCACAGTGATTGTATCAAAATTATCTATATTATCAACAAGTGCTATTGTCTTAGTGGCATATTTATTTAGAGCGGTAAAATAAGAGGTTACACGATTTTTAAGAACTTTCGCTTTCCCAACGTAAATTACCTTGCCTTTATCGTTTTTCATAAGATAAACACCGGCACCCCCCGAAAGAGTGTTGGCTTTTTCTCTTAGCCTTTCAATACGGCTTATGCTATCACTATTATTCAAAAAAATCCCCCCTTATTGTGATAAAAAAATAAAAAGGAGCATAATTGCCCCTTTTTATAAATTCTTACTTAATTTAATAATTATTTCTCGATAAAATCTTTTTCGATAAGTGCAATTAGTGAATTAACAGCTACTGTTTCATCATCACCATCAGCCATTATTGTTATCTCTGAATCCTTTGTAATACCAAGAGATAAAATACCTAATAGACTTTTTGCGTTTACTCTTCTATCTTCTCTTTCTACCCAAACAGATGATTTAAACTCATTTGCTTTTTGTATAAAAAATGTTGCTGGTCTTGCGTGAAGACCCACGATATTGTTTACCTTTACAGTTTTTGAAATCATATATAAAACTCCTTTAGAAAATTTTTATTCTACTACTATAATATTATTTATTGTTAGCAATGTCAACAATAAATATATACAATCTTCGGCACTTATTACCCGAAATTATGTTTTATTTAGACAAAATCAAAGCCTAGCTTTAAAGCTTTAACGTTATTGTCATACATATCTGCCTTTTTAACCGGAATACTCTTCTTTAAAGCTTGTTGTAAAACCTCAAAATTTGTAAAACCATACTCTTTTAGTGTTTTTCCTAGAACTATCATATTTGAAAGTCCCTTCAAATTATTATCCTGTGCTATCTTTGTAGCCGGGATATAAAATGGAGTGATATCAGTTCTGCTAGTTTTTGTAAGCACTAAAGAGCTATCAATTATAGCAATTCCGCCGGCAGCTACTGTATCGATAAAAGAGTTAAAAGACGGCTGATTTAGAACTAATAGACACTCTGGGTTTATAACTAGAGGAGAGCCAATTTCTTCATCTGAGATAGTAACTGAACAGTTTGCTGTACCACCACGCATAGCTGGTCCATACGATGGGAGCCATGATACTTGTTTATTTTCAATCATTCCTGAATATGCAAGCACCTTGCCCATAAATAATACGCCTTGTCCGCCAAAGCCTGCAAGTACAAATGTATATGTTTTAGACATTATATTATCCCCCTTATTCCTTAGCTTTATCCTTATATACGCCTAACGGGTAATAAGGAATCATATTTTCTCTAAGCCATGTTATAGCTTTTACTGGTGATAAGCCCCAATTTGTAGGGCATGAGGATAATATTTCAACAATGCTAAGCCCTTTTTTCTCGGTTTGGTTTATAAATGCTTTTTTAATAGCAGCTTTTGTATTTGCAATGTTTGGTATAGAGTCTACTGAACATCTCTGTGCTAATGCTACTCCGTCAAGAGTTGACATCATTTCACAAACACGGATAGGATAGCCTGCAACTGCGGTATCTCTGCCATATGGTGATGTTTGGGTAATCTGATTTGGAAGTGAGGTAGGCGCCATCTGACCGCCTGTCATTCCATAAATAGCATTATTTACAAAAATTATCGTAATATTCTCACCACGTGCTCCTGAGTGAACAGTTTCTGCTGTTCCGATAGCGGCTAAGTCACCGTCACCTTGATAGGTAAAGACTGTTTTTTCAGGTAATGACCTTTTAACACCGGTTGCAACAGCTGGGGCTCTTCCGTGAGGAGCTTCTATCATATCAAATCCAAAATAATCATAAGCTAGTACAGCACAGCCAACAGGGGCAACGCCGATAGTGTCTTTAGCTAAGTCTAGCTCGTCTAATACTTCTGCTACTAATCTATGAATAATACCATGTGTACAGCCAGGGCAATAATGCGTTGTAACATCTAAGAGGCTTTTTGGTCTTTCAAATACTGTTTGCATTATAATGTACCTCCTATTTTTATAATTTCTTCCAATATTTCGTTTGGTGTTGGGATAACGCCACCTGTTCTGCCATAAAAATGAACAGGACAAGCTCCGTTTACTGCAAGACGAACATCGTCTACCATTTGACCCATACTCATCTCAACAGTTAAAAATGCCTTTGCGGTTTTAGCAGCTGCCTCGATTTCTTTTGTAGGGAATGGCCATAATGTGATAGGGCGGATATTGCCAACTGAAATGCCCTTATCTCTTGCAAGTTTTATAGCACTTTTAACAATTCTGGCAGTAGCACCGTAAGATACTAAAACTATATCAGAATTTTGGTCGTTATCGCACTCAACTAATACTTCTTTTTCTTTTATAACTTCATATCTATTAAATCTCTCTTTAACTCTATCTTCTAGAGCTTTTGGATTTAAGAATAATGAGGTTACTATATTACGCTCACGTTTGTTTCCTGTTCCCGTAGTTGCCCACGTTTTTTCAGGAAGAACACGTTTTGCCTCGTCTTTAAATAAAACAGGCTCCATCATTTGACCTAATACGCCATCACCTAAAATGATAACTGGCATACGATAAATATCCGCTAAGTCAAACGCTAAGCTAGTGTAATCTACCATCTCCTGAACAGAAGAAGGAGCTAGAACTAATGCGTGTAAATCGCCATGACCCGGTGCTTTTGTTGCCTGGTAATAATCAGCTTGTGATGGCTGAATACCGCCAAGACCTGGACCTCCACGTTGAATATTAATTATAACGCAAGGAAGATCACTTCCTGCAATATATGAAATACCCTCAGTTTTTAATGATATTCCGGGTGATGAAGACGATGTCATTGCACGAGTACCGGTAGACGATGCACCAAGCACCATATTTATAGCGGCAATCTCGCTTTCAGCTTGCAAAAATACTCCACCTATTTTAGGTAGTTTTTTAGCCATATAAGCGGCAAGCTCTGTTTGTGGGGTTATTGGGTAACCAAAGAAATGATGACATCCGCTACGAATTGCAGCTTCTGCTAATGCTTCATTTCCTTTCATTAATACTTTCTCTGACATTTTATATCAATCCTTTCTATTTAGCCATTTAACGCATCTTCATTTTAAATTTATCTTATAATATCTAGTTTAAAATTTATGTAATAGAATTTACTTTTAAAAAACAAAGATAACATAGTAATTAATTATCTGCCGATTAAACCTATTCTTTATAGACTGTAATAACACAGTCAGGACACATCTTAGCACACATTGCACAGCTAATACATTTATCATAATCAGCCTCGTCAATAGTTGCAGGATTATAACCTTTTTCATTTAAAACATCAGTATTGATTTTTATTATCTTACGAGGACAAACATCAACGCAAAGCATACAACCCTTACATTCGTTTTCATTAAAAACAACTTTTTTCATAACATAAAACCCTTTCTTTAATTGATTAAAATATTGTTTTGGTATAATTATTTATAACATACATATTTAAAACGTTAGGTTTTGGATCTACATAGTCCATAACTGTTGTCGCTTTAATATCCAAATTACAAAGCTTCGCTACTTTTTCAGCATACAAACAACTACTCTCAATATCAGTGGCAGTTGTATCAATTCCGATACTTGAATTATTAATAATCGCTGTCGCTTTAAGTCCTGAGGCATTTTGAATTTCTACTAGCATATCATATGCATTTTTGGGGTCTTTTATCATTGGACGATATTCACTTATTACATAGTACATAGAATATCCATTTTTGATAATTTCGTCTTTATAAACCGATATAGCAGTGGCACCTTGGTCGTCTCCGCCCATATCAAAAATTACTACCTCTTCGTCTGATAAGAAAAGGGATTTTATCTCTGCCGGGAGAGATGGAATATCAAGATTGGTATTAGCAAAATTTGGCATTATAAGTCTGATGTTTTTTGATGCAAATATCTCTTTTGCGTCCGCTGTTTTGAAGTATGGATTTACAACATCAATATCACAAACTGCAACTTTTTTATTTTCTCTTGCAAAATCAATTGCCATATTAATTGCAATATTTGTTTTTCCGACACCATAATGACCCGCTATAATTATAATTTCCTTGTTCAAATCTATACTCCTTTTACAATATTTTACAGTATTCCACTGTAATGCTTATAAGTATAATACTTTTTTATCCTTTTTTCAACAAAAATATTAGCAGAAAAAGTATAAATATATGGGTCGCATATTATGCAACCCATACAAATAAAAGATATTTTTTTGTATATTTTTACCTACGTTAGATAATTCTTCAATTTCCTTTAAAATCAACTATTGAGCCGGTGCTGGAGCTGGAGCTGGTGCTGGTTGTTTTGCAACCTTAGGTGTAACGTTTGAAAGTTTACTAATTGAATACTTAGCAGCTGTTTTTTCGTCTACATTTATTGTATATTTAGCAACTGTTTCTTTTAATAAATCTTCTTTAACTTTGCTTTCCATCTTACTTTTTAGAGTATCTTTTACTGCTTCAAAGATTTTAGGAGTTTCGTTTAAATCATATTTTTTCATTATGTGCCAGCCTGTGCTAGCTGTTTCTACTAGACGAACTTCGCCAACATTCATAGCAAATGCAGCATCTTGGAATTCTTTTACCATTCCATCGTCTTTTGAGAATGTATAACCATTATTCTCTATTACATAACCTGCGTTAGAGCCTAATTTATATGTTTCTTCTTTAACAGTAGTATCAGTTTCAGGGTCAGGACCTGCGCCATCTTCACTATTATATCTTGCTAATTTTTCAAAGTTTGCATTTGGTGCTTTAGCCTCTTCAAATAGTTTTTCAGCTTTTGCTTTTGCAGCAGCTAATGCATCACCCTCAAGTTTTTTGCTCTGCTGTGTTGAAGGATCAGAAACGGAATTTTTAACTAGGATATGTTTAATACGAACATAATCAGTATCAAATTTTGCTTTTACAGCTTCGTTTGTAATTGCTTTATCGGTGCCTTCACCTGTTTTAGATTGTAAATAAGAAATTTGTTTAAATTCATTAACAAAGAAGTTTCTCATTTTAGCATCTGTCATTTGAATTGCATCACGGAATTTTTTATAGTTATCTGCGCCAAGGCTTTCTTTAAATGCTGTAAAGGATTCATCAATCTTAGCATTATCTTCAGCAGTTAATGTCATTCCCTCTGCGTCAAATAGTTTTGTATTGATAGTAATTTTAGTTACTTGATCTTTTACCATTTCATTAAAATATTGGTCTAGGTTTTTATCTGCTAATGATTCGCCCTCTTCAGCTCTTATATACTTTTCAGCCGGATCAGCTAGCATCGCACTTACTTCTAGTTGGTTTTGTGCTGCAAATAATTCAACACTTATTCTTTGGTAGTAGGCATAAAACAGATAGGTTTTAGTATCTAATGATAATACCTCTCCTGTTTCATTATTGGTGACATTCCCGATAGTTTTAGGTGCACATCCTGTAAACACACCAACAAGCATTACGCATACTAAGGCAGTAGCTAATATTTTTGAGATTTTTTTCACAAATTTTTCCTCCTAAGATTTTAAAGAGTTTTATAAAACTCCTTATAGATTTAATTACACTATTTTTCTATATTAACACAAATTAATAATAAAGTCTAGTAATAACTACTGTATTTTTTAAAATTAATAGTTTGTTTACTTTTATGCTTTTTTATAGGATTGTATAATATATTGTTCGCTTTTATTCTGCAAAATAAGTTTCATCTTTTTAACTATTTTATTGTCTTTTTTAAGGGTGTTGTCAAAGGAATACTCATAAAAATCAATCTCTAGCTCAATCTTGCTGTCGCTTAGATTATTTATCGATGAAATTACTGTCATATAGTTTGGCTCGATCCCTGTTGGTAGCACTTTATAAAGCTTGTTTTTCTCGTCATAATTGATAAAGTCCACAATTGTTCTACTCTCTGGTATCATTCCAAACTTGTTTTTTACATTTTGATTGACTAGCACTTCTGAAATGACTGTATTTCCCTCTTTGTCTATCTCTAACTTTTCGTCTTGATTGCGTATTTCAGTTAAAATTCCGAAAATTATTAGCTTGTCGTTTGGTATCTCTTTTGTAGAGTCAAAGGGCTCAAAATCTAGCACTAAAAAAGTTTGTAGATAATCTGCGTACCATTCCGGTGAATGTTTTGGTACGTTACTTATAGCATCAGAGTTTTTTATTTGAGAAGATGCGCTACTTACATTATCTTGTTCTGGTTTTGGCCAAAACCTATAAACTATTATAAGTCCTGCAATAATTGCCGCAATGATGATTACCACAATTAAAATGTTTAGAATAATTGATTTAACATTTTTGGGTTGTTTTTCTTTTTTTTCTTTTAAAACTTTAATCACTTTCTTTCTTATCTTATCTGTCCATTTCCCTCTATAAGATATTTAATACTTGTTAATTGACGAAGTCCCATTGGACCTCTTGCGTGGATTTTACTAGTTGAAATGCCAATTTCAGAGCCAAATCCAAACTCATTTCCGTCGGTAAATCTAGTGGACGCATTAACATAAACAGCAGCAGCATCTACTAATCTTTCGAAAAGATACGCATCATTTAAGTCGTTTGTAATAATAGCCTCGCTATGATGAGTGTTGTATTTATTTATATGATTTATCGCCTCTTGAACATCATCGACTATTTTAACTGATAGGATATAATCGCCATACTCTTTGTAGTAATCCTCTTCAGTGGCTTTTGTAATATCCTTTAAGATTTCCATAGTACGTGGGCAGCCACGAAGTTCAACGTTTTTAGTGTCTAATTTCTTTTTAGCTCTAATTAAAAACTCCTTAGCTATACCGCTATGTACTAAAAGAGATTCTGCGGCATTGCAAACTGATGGCCTTTGAGTTTTAGCGTTAAATAAAATATCAACTCCCATATCAATATCTGCGTTATAATCAATAAATATATGACAGTTTCCTGTTCCTGTTTCGATAACGGGTACTGTTGCATTTTGTACAGCGGCTTTTATAAGTGATGCACTTCCACGTGGAATTAATAAATCTACAAAACCGTCTAGTTTCATTAAATCAACCGATGTTTCACGAGCTGTATTTTCTACTATCTGAACAAAGTCCTCATTATAACCTGCTTTTTTGATAGTATCTCGTAGTATTTTAGCAAGTATCAAATTTGAGTTTATCGCCTCTTTACCACCACGCAAAATAACAGCGTTTGAAGATTTAAGACAAAGCGTTGCACTATCTACCGTAACGTTAGGACGTGCCTCATAGATAATAGCTATAACCCCTATCGGTACTGTTACCTTTTTAAACAAAAGTCCATTAGGACGTTCCCACTTTTCTAGCACAATTCCAATAGGGTCGTCTAGTGCTACAACCTCAAGCACATCACTAGCTATTGTATTTATCCTATCTGCATCTAGTTTTAGCCTATCTTGAAGTGAGGCTGACATACCATTTTCTACTGCGTTTTTTAAGTCCTTTTCATTTTCGGAAATTATTATATCTATATTTTCTTTAAGTGCGTTTGATATTGCAGTCAAAAGTTTGTTTTTATCATCGGTAGACAAAACTGCAAGTTCGCTAGCTGCCTTTTTCGCTTTTTCTCCCATTGAAATTAAGCTATTCAAATACTTTCCCTCCATACTGTAATTTCTTATTAATTATTTTTTAGTTCTTTTTAATTTCTGTTGCTGTGCTTTTTTTCTATTGCTATATTTATTTTGCTGTTGCTGTAATTATTTTAATTTCTATTATTTAGTTTTTTCAGATTTTTAAGTTTCTATCATTATAATATTTTGTTTTGCTCTTTAAAATATTTCTTGTATACCTTTTGATTTTAAAAACTAAAAACTTTCTATTTTTTCTTTGCTTTAAATAAAGTACCTACTGGTTTTCCGTCTAATACATCAAAAATAATGCTTGTATTCTCACCGTTTGCAATTACCATATCAATACCATGGTCATTTACTATCTCGCCGGCAAGAAGTTTAGTAATCATACCACCTGTTCCACAGGTAGAGTTTGTATCGGTTGCCATCTGTTTTATATGGTCGTCTATCTCTTCTACTACACTTATCTGTTTTGCTGAGGAATGTTCACGAGGATTTTTATCATAAAGTCCGTCAATATCAGTTAAAATAAGTAGCAAGTCGCTCTTCGAAAGATCCGCTACATATGCTGAAAGGGTATCGTTATCACCGAATACAATCTCATCTACTGCTATTGTATCATTTTCATTTACGATAGGTAAGACTTTATAGTTTAAAAGTTCGTTTATAGTATTTACAACATTTATCTTACGTTTCGGGTCAAAAACACAATCTTTAGTGAGTAGCACCTGACCTATATTAATATTGTATTCACGAAAAAGCTTATTATAAGTATACATAAGTTCGAGTTGCCCGATAGCGGCAATTGCCTGTTTTTTAGAAATTTCATTCGGTTTTTTTTCTAGCATAAGCCGTGTCATACCAACACCTATTGCCCCTGATGTAACTAAAATTACATCTATATCTCGATTTTTAAGGTCGGCTATTGTGCGGACTAGAATTTCTATGTTTTTGTAATTTAGCTTGCCATTTTTATATGTGAGGGTTGAAGTACCTATTTTAATCGTAACTCTTTTTATATTTTTTTTTCTCAAAATAAAATTCCTACCTACTTTAATTATTATTAATTCATTTTAGCCTTTTTCTTGCAATTAGTCAATAGTTTTGGACATTGTATTGACATTTTCCTTTATTTTATATAGAATATAAGGGTATTATTTTTAAAAGGAGCTATTAATTTTATGGCAGATAATAAAAAACTCGTATCCGAGATTACATCAATGGACGTTGATTTTGCAAAATGGTATACCGATATTGTAAAAAAAGCCGATCTTATTGCTTATGGCAGTGTGAAAGGATTTATGGTTATTCGCCCTTATGGATATGCTATTTGGGAAAATATCCAAAAAATATTAGATGACAGCTTTAAAAAAACAGGGCATGAGAACATCTATATGCCTCTTCTCATTCCTGAAAGTCTTTTAAATAAAGAGAAAGAGCATGTTGAAGGTTTTGCTCCTGAGGTTGCTTGGGTAACTTTTGGTGGCAATGAAAAGCTTTCCGAACGTCTTTGCGTACGCCCTACATCAGAAACGCTTTTTTGTGAGCATTACGCAGATATTATCCACTCCTACCGTGATTTACCAAAGCTTTACAATCAGTGGTGCAACGTTGTTCGTTGGGAAAAGACTACTCGTCCATTTTTACGTTCTCGTGAATTTCTATGGCAAGAGGGTCATACAATGCACGCAACCGCTGAAGATGCTCAGTTTGAAACACTTCGTATGCTTGATTTATACGCAGATTTTGCAGAGAAATCTCTTTGTATTCCTGTTATAAAAGGTCAAAAAACCGAAAAGGAAAAATTTGCTGGTGCTAAAGCCACCTATACAATCGAAGCTATGATGCACGACGGCAAAGCTCTTCAATCCGGCACATCTCATAATTTTGGTGATGGTTTTGCCAAAGCCTTTAATATTCTATACACCGATAAAGATAACTCGCAAAAAAATCCTCATCAAACCTCTTGGGGTGTTACAACTCGCCTTATCGGCGCTATTATTATGACACATGGTGATGATAACGGACTAGTGTTGCCTCCTGCTGTGGCACCTATTCAGGTGGTTATAATCCCTGTTGCAATGCACAAAGACGGTGTTTTAGATAAAGCACATGAGCTGTATAGCAGAATTTCAGATAAATTCAAAGTAAAGC
>JAVVYT010000012.1:16654-17715 GCA_036650995.1 Clostridia bacterium
CCCTGGTTGGAAGTATGCCGAATATGAAATGAAAGGTGTTCCCGTTCGCCTTGAAATCGGTCCTCGTGATATTGAAAATAATCAATGTGTTTTAGTTCGCCGAGATACTCGTGAAAAAACAATAGTTTCTTTAGATAATCTTGAAGAAGAAATTGCAAATCTTCTCTCAAATATCAGCGATAATCTTTATAAAAAAGCTTTAAATCGCCGTGAAGAGATGACCTACACTGCGACAACTCTTGAAGAGATAACTGAAATTGCAGCAACAAAACCTGGCTTTATAAAAGCTATGTGGTGCGGTGATGTGGCTTGTGAAAATAAGCTAAAGGAAGTTTCCGAAATAAGCTCTCGCTGTATTCCTTTTGAAGAACAACAAATTTCAAGCACCTGTGTTTGCTGTGGCAAACCTGCTAAACATATGCTCTATTGGGGCAAAGCATACTAAATTTTTAAGCTTTTTCTAGATATTAAAAGCTACCCCCTGTAATTTACTTTTTGATAGATGTAATCTTAAATTAAAATCTTCTCTTTCCAAAAGATAAGATATTTCAATTTTAACCCCTGTAAATCAATCTAACTTTTTTAAATAAACTTTTTTCAAAGCACCATTTTAAATATAACCTTTAAAAAAAGTAATCTATGTTAAACGAAACTTTATAAAAAACAATCTTTGTAAAAAACAAACTTTGTTAAACATAATCTTTATAAAAAACAAATTTAATAAAAAACCCCTTCTTTAAAAAAGTTAGATTTCATCTGTCTTTAAACTAATTCCAACAGCCTTTTCTAATAAAACCCCCTATAACTAAAACCCCTTACTTAAAACTTAATATCTGTATTTAAAAATAAATCAAGTAAGCCTTTTCCTAAGAAAACCGATAACTAAAACCCCCTTACTCAAAACTTAATATCTGTATTTAAAAATAAATCAAGTAAGCCTTTTCCTAAGAAAACCTATAACTAAAACCCCTTACTTAAAACTTAATATCTGCGTTTGTAGCTCAGCTGGATAGAGCGTTCCCCTCCTAAGGGAAAGGCCCCCGGTTCGAATCCGGGCAAGG
>JAVVYT010000013.1:0-17401 GCA_036650995.1 Clostridia bacterium
ATATCAAATCTACACCCTTTTGTCAACACTTTTTTTAAGTTTTTTTAAGTTTTTTTTAAAAATTTGACTTTATTGCTTTTTTATAATAAAATAAGGATAGATTTTAAAGGAAATAAAGGTAAAAAATTGATGAAAAAAATTACAGTAAACGCAAAAAACGCATACAATATAATAATAGGGGAAAAAACGCTCGAAGAATGTGGAATTTTGATAAAGCAAAATTTTGGAGATAGAAACTATTGCATTATCAGTGACGATATCGTTTGGAAGCTTTATGGAGCTGTTTTAGAAAAAACTTTAACGGAAAACTCAATTTCTTTTAAACATTTCATTTTCAAAAACGGAGAAAAATCAAAAAATCTTTCGACCGCAAACGACATTTATAATTTCCTATCCAAGATAAATTTTACAAGAAATGATATTATCATAGCTTTTGGCGGAGGAGTTGTCGGAGATATTTCTGGATTTGTGGCATCGACTTATCTGCGTGGGGTAAAATATATTCAAATTCCCACCACTTTTCTCGCTCAGATCGACTCTAGTGTTGGCGGAAAAACTGCTGTTGATATTGCTGCCGGTAAAAATCTAGTCGGAACTTTTTGGCAACCATCTGAAGTTTATTGTGACCCTTGTCTTTTAAAAACGTTAAGTGCTGATATTTTTAGTGACGGAGCTTCTGAAGCGATTAAATACGGAGTTATTTATGACAAGAACATCTTTCAGTTAATAGCCAACGATATTAATGAGCATTTAAACGAGATTATCTATAAATGTATCAGCATAAAACGTGACATTGTCGAAAAAGACGAATTTGATAATGGTATCCGAATGATTTTAAATTTCGGTCACACTTTAGGGCATTGCATTGAAATGCACAGCGGTTTTAGAATAACACACGGGAAGGCAATTGCCATCGGAATGAGTATTATCTGTAAATATGGAGAAGAATATGGATATACTAAAAAAGGCACATACGACCTACTCACCTACACCCTTCGTAAAAATCACCTACCGACTTCGTATGAAGCTAAATTAAATGAATTTATCGACATTGCAAAAAATGATAAAAAATGTTCGGGGGATAATATTACAATTGCATTTTTAGAACAAATCGGCAAAGCCACCACTGCCACTTTACCATTTGAAGAATTTAAACAAAACCTGCTTAAATTAAAACTAGACTAAATTAAAAATAATAAAACAAAGTAGAGGAAAAATATGATACAATTTATTCAATCAATTGACTTTCAAATACTAGAATTTTTAAGACTAATACCAAAAAGCGATATTATGAACAACATTATGGTATTCTTCACAACACTTGGCGATACCGGACTTCTCTGGATAATCGGTTGCTTTATTTTAATGTGTTTTAAAAAATACAGAAAAATCGGCATCTTTTGCCTTATAGCAATTTCTATAAATTTTGTAATAGTAAGTGGCATTTTAAAGCCACTAATTAGCAGAGATAGACCGTTTTTCTACTTCCCTGAGATGCAGCTTTTAATAAACAAGCCTACCGATTACTCTTTCCCCTCAGGTCACGCATCTATTGCGTTTGCCGCTTTTTCATATCTTTTCTCTACCAAACTAAAAAGATTTTGGATTCCAGCACTTGTAGTTGCTATTATAATATCCTTCTCAAGGCTTTATTTATACGTTCACTTCCCATCTGATGTATTAGTTGGTGCTTTAATCGGATTGCTATCTGGTTTTATATCTTTTTTAATTTACAAACAGTACATTAAAAACAGCGAAAAGTTAAGTGCAAATTAAAAACAATAAATAACCGCAAAAAAAAAAACACAGCTACTTTATAATGTATGCTGTGTTTTTTATTTATAGAACTGTTTACTAAAATTTCTAGCTATATTATTTTTCATTAAATTTCTTTTCATTAATATTATAAAAAGTTTTTCCATAATTATTTTTTTGAAAAGTCTGCTTTGTAAATTGTTTTAATTAGAAAAATGTTATTTTACTTAGAAAATTTATTTTACTTAAAAAATATTTTGCTTAAAGAATAATTTTAAGTTCTACACCGGCACCTTTTTTACCTTCTATTAAAATTAAAGACGGAGATTTTTTATTAGGTGATGTGATAAGTTTTAATTTTTTTGGCTCAATTTTATTTTCACGCATAAAACAAATAATATCAGAAAGTCGCTGAGGTTTATGCACCATACACATTCTACCGCCAAATTTTAAAAGTTTTGCTCCTACTGTTATAAAATCTTTTAAACTTGCTGTAAGCTCGTGACGGGCATTTGAAACTTTTTGATTTTCCGACTGAATTCCACTGCCTTTAGCGGAATATGGCGGATTTATTGTAACAAGGCTATATTTTTCTCTCTCTAAAGCTAGTTTATTAATATCTTCATTTATAACCTCTATTTTATCGGAAAGGTTATTAAGAGCGATACTTTTCTCTGCTTTTTTCGCAATATATTCATCTATTTCAACTGCGGTTACTTTTATCTCATTTTGGTGTGCTACTAATAAAATGGGGATAATTCCAGTTCCTGTGCCTAAATCACAAACAACTTCATTTTTATGAGGATTTGCAAACTCGGCTAGCAAAACTGCATCAGTTCCAAATTTAAAGGTGGTGTTTGACTGAATAATTTTAAATCCATTTCCTAAATCTTCGATTATTTCATCATTATTTTCAAAGCTATTAATAATATTAGTCACCCACTTCAATTATTCTATCATTTTCGGTTTCACCATATGAAATATTTATTTTAATTACGTTTTTAGGCAATGCAAAAGCAATATTTTCGCTCCATTCAATTGCCATACACATTTCATCATCAAGGTAGTCAAAAAAACCTGTTGAGATTAAATCTTCTTTTGATTCCACTCGGTACATATCAAAATGGCAAAGTGAAATTAACCCATCATATATCTGCAAAATTGTATATGTTGGGCTTGTAACCTCTCCGTCATAGCCAATGCCTTTAGCTATCCCTCTTGTAAGTGCAGTTTTACCGGCACCTAAATTTCCGCTAAATGCTATAATATCCCCTTTTTCTAAGGCTTTGCCTATATTATATCCTATCTCTTCAGTCTGCTCTACGCTACTTGAGATATATTTTTTGTTTATTAAATCTTCTTTCAATTGTTTATATCCTTTTTAAAATAATGCTCACACTATCGGTGACTTTTTTTAAAATAATCCTAATATTTTACCGCTTTTATCAATATCGATATTAAGTGCGGCGGGGTGTTTTGGAAGTCCTGGCATTGTCATAATATCACCTGCTAGTGCTACAATAAATCCAGCTCCTGAGCTTATTTTAATTTCTTTTATATTAAGATTAAAATTTTTCGGACGAGCTAGTAGTGTAGGATTATCGGAAAGTGAATATTGTGTCTTTGCTATACAAACAGGAAATCTATTAAATCCTAATTTTGCAATGCTATCAAGTGTTTTTCTGGCATTCGGAGAAAATTCAACGCCACTAGCTCCATATATTTTAGTTGCAATAGCTTTTATCTTTTCTTCGATATTTAGTTCTAAATCGTAAATCGGGCTATAATGATTTTCGCTATTTGCGGCATCTACTACAAGCTTTGCTAGCTCTATGCCACCTTTACCGCCCTTTGCAAAAACTTCGGCTTTAGAAACTTTAGTATTTAGTCTTTCACACACATCAAAAACTACCTGCTGCTCTGCTTTTGTATCGGTGTTAAAACTATTAAGAGCTACAACGACTGGAACGCCATATTTTTTCATATTTTCAATATGCGCCACTAAATTTTCAGAGCCTTTTAAAACAGCATTTACATCTTCTAATTTAAGTAGTTCCTTTGTAACACCGCCATTATATTTTAATGCTCTAATAGTAGCTACAATGACAATACAATTAGGGGTAAGCCCTGCTACTCTGCATTTTATATCAAGGAATTTTTCTGCACCTAAGTCACTTCCGAAACCTGCCTCTGTAACACAATAATCAGCAGATTTTAAAGCAAGTGAAGTAGCTCTTATCGAGTTACAGCCATGTGCAATATTAGCAAAAGGTCCGCCGTGCATAAAACATGGCACGCCATCTAACGTTTGTACTATATTTGGCATAATAGCATCTTTTAGTAAAACAGCCGCTGAGCCTTGTATATTGAGGTCTTTGCAGAAAATTGCATCCCCGTCATATGAATACCCAACTAGGATATTTGCTATTCTATTTTTTAAATCCTCTAAATCTTTTGAAAGGCATAAAATAGCCATAATTTCACTCGCAACTGTAATGCTAAAGCCATCCTCACGAGGTGTACCATTAATTTTACCGCCAAGTCCGACAACGATATTACGAAGTTCACGGTCATTTATATCTAAAACTCTTTTCATAGTTATAGTGCGTGGGTCAATTGCAAGTACGTTTCCCTGCTGAATGTGATTATCAATAATTGCACAAATGAGGTTATTAGCGGCAGTAATTGCGTGCATATCCCCTGTAAAATGCAAATTAATATCCTCCATTGGAAGTACCTGCGAATAGCCACCACCGGCAGCTCCGCCTTTTACTCCGAAAACAGGTCCTAACGACGGCTCACGAAGAGCTACTGCCACGTTTTCACCGATTTCTTTAAGGGCCCCTGAAAGTCCTACGGATATAGTAGTTTTTCCCTCTCCTGCTGGGGTTGGATTTATTGCGGTAACTAATATTAATTTACCATTTTTATTTTTCTCTCTGCTTTTTATTGCTTGTTCTGATATTTTCGCTTTATACTTTCCATAAAACTCTAAATCATCAGATGAAAAGCCTATTTCCTTAGCAATATCAGCAATGTTTTTTATCTTTGCATTTTGAGCAATTTCAATATCACTTAACATTTACAACACATCCTTTTTTTATATCTCTTTAAACTTAATAAAAGTATACCACATTTTAGCTACACATTTCAATACAAAATAGATAGTATTTTTAAAATGATACACTTATAAAACAATCGAAAAATATATCTTGCAAAATTTTGCATTTTTAGGTATAATAAAAGTAAGAATTTTTTTTGGAGGTATAGTATGTCTGTAATAGATATTAATGAGATTTTTGCCAGCAATGTTTTTAATGAAAAGGTAATGAAAGAAATGCTACCAGCATCGGCTTTTGAAAGCCTTAAAAAAACCATTGACAATGGGCAACCTCTCGATAAATCAGTAGCTCAAATCGTTGCTAATTCTATGAAGGATTGGGCTATTAAAAAAGGAGCAACCCACTATACCCATTGGTTTCAGCCGATGAATAGCATTACTGCTGAAAAGCACGATGCTTTTATTTCATTATCTAAAGACGATAATGTTATTATGGAATTTTCGGGTAAAGAGCTTTTAAAAGGTGAGCCTGACGCCTCCTCTTTTCCATCAGGTGGACTTCGTTCTACCTTTGAGGCTCGTGGTTATACTGCGTGGGACCCTACCTCTTATGCTTTTATAAAAAACGATATCCTTTGTATTCCGACCGCTTTTTGTTCATATCAAGGTGATGTTTTAGACAAAAAAACACCGCTTTTAAAATCAATCTCTGCTGTAACTACAAACGCAGAGCGAGTTTTAAAAATCCTTGGTGCTAAAGACACGAAAACTGTTTGTGAAGTTGGTGCAGAACAGGAGTACTTCCTTATAGACCGTGATTTATTTTTGCAAAGAAACGATTTAAAGCTTACCGGTAAAACTTTATTTGGTGCAAAACCTCCAAAGGGTCAAGAGCTAGACGACCACTATTTTGGTACCCTTAAAGAACGTGTTGCAAATTATATGAAAGAGCTTAATATTGAGCTTTGGAAGCTTGGAATTTTTGCTAAAACACAGCATAACGAAGTAGCCCCCGGTCAACACGAGCTAGCCCCCATCTATACAACCGCTAATATTGCCACCGACCACAATCAGCTTACAATGGAGCTTATGAAAAGAATTGCCCGCCACCACAACCTTGTATGTTTACTAAACGAAAAGCCTTTTGACTATGTAAATGGCTCTGGAAAACACAATAACTGGAGTTTATCAGCTGGTGGACGTAGTTTATTTAAACCACAGGGTAACCCTAACGGGGACAATCAGTTTTTACTATTTTTATCTGCTTTTATTCGTGCCACACACAAATATTCAGATTTACTTAGAATGACCACCGCTACTGCCGGCAACGACCACAGATTAGGTGGAAACGAGGCACCTCCTGCAATAGTATCTATCTTTTTAGGGGACGAGATTACTAATATTCTCTATTCAATTGCGTACAACAACGAGATTTCAAGCATTGAAAAAAGATTATTTGAAACAGGTGTTTCTTCTATCCCAAAATTCGGAACCGACTCTACCGACCGCAACCGCACATCTCCTCTTGCTTTTACAGGAAATAAATTCGAGTTTAGAATGGTAGGCTCTTCACAATCAATTGCCGGGGCTAACATTATTATAAATACTGCTGTTGCCGATGTTCTATCTGAATTTGCAACACGTCTTGAAAATGCCTCCGACATACATATAGAAATTGAAAATATTATTAGAGATACCATAGTAGAAAACGGTGCAATTATCTACAATGGCAACAGTTATTCCGATGAATGGGTAATTGAAGCTAAGCGTCGTGGACTATCTAACTTTAAAACGACACCAGAGGCACTTCCGGCTTTTATCGAGAAAAAATCTGTTGATTTATTTGCAAGACAAAAAGTATTTACCAAAACAGAACTTCTCTCACGATACGAGATATTAATGGACGAGTACACAAAGGTAATTAATATAGAAGCTCTTACAATGCTTGAAATGGCAAAACGTGAGATATTCCCTGCCTGCATAAAGTATGAAAACGAGCTACTTACTAATATAAATCAGATAAAGAAATTAGAGCTACGTCAGCTATTATACAAAAATGTTTATGACACTTTCATCAAAATTCAAGGTCTTACAGAGGATTTACTAGAGTGTACCTCAAATCTTGAATTTGTTGTAAATAATTATGACGAGTCGTACACCTCACTTAGAAAATCTATGTATCAAAGAGATAATGTAATTCCTGTAATGGCAAAACTTCGTGAAGTGGCAGATGAGCTTGAAACATATGTAGCAAACGACTTTTGGCCATTCCCAACATACAAAGAATTATTATTCTCTGTATAATACCACCTATACCGATTTAAAATCTATACGGTTTTAAATCGTTATTGATATATAAACCAAAAAACAATAAAAAAAAATAACTACTTAATGAAAGGAATTTATTTAAAGTGAATTATTTTCTAAAAACCCTCGATGAAATTTTCAAGGAATTTAACGTTTCACCGGAAAATGGGCTAACCTCAGATCAGGCTTTAAAGCACCGAGAAAAATATGGTGCAAATTCATTCACCAAAGCAAAAAAAGTTACATTACTTAGCCGAATAATTGCCGCTATTAAAGAGCCTATGCTTATTCTCTTAATGTTTGCTGTTTTGATAACTGTTATTATTAACATCGTTACAGTGATAAACGGCGGAAAATTTGATTACATTGAGATTATTGGTATCTCTGTTGCAATTATCCTATCTACCTCTATTACAATTATTATGGAGGGTCGCAGTGCTAAGGCTTTTGACGCTTTAAACAGTATTTCAGACGACATTCATATTAAGGTAATGCGTGATGGGCATATCATTGAGCTATCGCAAAAAGAACTTGTAGCCGGTGATATTTGTATGCTAGAAACTGGTGACAAGATACCAGCAGATCTTAGAATTATCAAATGCAATCAGCTAACCACGGACGAATCTAGTCTTACTGGTGAGAGTGAAAATGTCAAAAAAGATGCTGATTTTAAAACAGACAATGTAAAAACACCAATTTCAGAACGTCGCAATATGATTTATTCAGGCGGATATATTACAAGTGGTAACTGTACTGCTGTTGTATGCGGTGTTGGTGATAGTACTGAATTTGGTCTTATTGCTAAAGAACTTGCAAGCACAGAAGTTGCCTCAACTCCACTTCAGGAAAAACTTGCAAAGCTTGGTAAAACAATTACTATTTTAGGCTCTATCGTTGCACTATTAGTATTTGTAATTCAGGTTATCTTTCTATTTGTAAAAGGCGGAATATCCTTTGAGGCGGTATCACAAGCCTTCATTACAAGTGTTGTACTTATAGTAGCCTCCGTTCCAGAAGGACTTCCAACTATCGTTGCAGTATCACTAGCTATTAACGTTGTTAAAATGGCAAAAGAAAATTCTCTTGTTAAAAAGCTAGTTGCCTGTGAAACTATTGGTAGTATTAATATCATCTGTTCAGACAAAACCGGTACTTTAACCGAAAATAAAATGTCTGTTACCGATGCTTACTATGACGGTAATTTTGTTAAACCTACAGCTTTTACAGCTACTGCGTTTACCGAAAACATCGCCTTAAACTCAACTGCCAACTTTGACAATAACGTCTATATCGGCAATGCAACAGAATGTGCTATGCTCCGTGCAATGGACAGTAGCAAGCTAGATTACAAAATGGCAAGAGAATCAGCAGATGTATCTTTTGTATACCCATTTTCATCTCTTACAAAAAATATGACAACTGTAATTCACACTACCAAAGGTTTTACAGCATACAGCAAAGGTAGTCCTGAAAAGATACTTTTACAGTGTAGTAAAATTTCTAAAAATGGCGAGGTTTTACCTTTTACAGCGGATATAATTTCAGATGTTGAAGATAAAATCGCAAAATTCCAAGCAAACTCAGGAAGAGTAATTGCGTTATGTCACAAAGAATTTACCAAAGAATACGATTATGAAATTGCTAGAGATTTAATCGAAAGCGATATGATTTATGACGGTTTTGTAATTATCCGTGACCCACTTCGTCGTGAGGCATATGATGCTATAAGCAAATGTGCTACTGCCGGAATTGACCTTAAAATGCTAACCGGTGACAATATAATTACAGCAAAAGCCATTGCAACAGAGCTTGGCATACTAACTAAAGGGTATAGAGCTGTTGTCAGCACTGAGCTTGAAGATTTAACAGACGAACAACTTCAAAAAGAGCTTGCTACTATTCGTGTTGTTGCACGTAGCACGCCTGTCATTAAAATGAGAATTGTAAATGCTTTAAAAGCCCTTGGCAACACAGTAGCTGTTACAGGGGACGGAATAAACGATGCTCCTGCTCTTAAAAATGCCGATATTGGTATTGCAATGGGAATTACAGGAACAGAGGTTTCAAAAGAGGCAGCGGAGATAGTTTTACTAGACGATTCTTTTGCAACGATTGTAAAATCCATTCACTGGGGTCGTGGAATATATGAAAACTTCAAGAGATTTATTCAGTTTCAGCTAACTGTTAATCTATCCTCTGTTGTGGTAGTATTATTCTCCGCTATCCTTGCTTTAAAAGCTCCATTTACAGCACTTCAGCTATTATGGATAAACATCATTATGGACGGACCTCCTGCCCTTACATTAGGACTAGAGCCTGCCTCTGACGACCTTTTAAGACGTGCCCCTACTGCTCGTAATGCCTCTATTGTTGATAAGAAAATGCTATTTAATATTATAGCAAACGGTTTATTTATAGCTGTTGTCTTTCTATCACAATATCTATTTAATTTCCTTGGCACAACTTCTAGTGCAGAGATGTATTCAGTATTATTTACTCTCTTTGTGTTATTCCAATTATTTAACGCATTTAACAGTAGAATACTAAATAACAGCAGTATCTTCAAGAGCTTTACCAAAAACAAAATTATGCTACTAGTATTTGTCGGAACATTTATTTTACAGTTTGTCATCACACAATTTGGTGGCACAGTATTTGACACCGTTCCACTTGATGCTATGATGTGGTGTAAACTTGTTGGAACAGCCTTTTCAGTTGTAATATTTAGTGAAGTTATAAAACTACTTCGCAGAATTACAAACAAAAGAGCAAAATAATCATTTATAAAAGCTAAGTAGCGAAAGGATAACCATAGTATGAGTTTTAAACACTTAATTGATTTTAATGATCTATCCCTTAATGATTGGGAAGAACTATATAACTTAGGGCTAGACATCAAAACTAACGAAATTAATTACAAGGATTTTTGTAAGAATAAAATACTTGCAACTCTTTTCTATGAACCTAGTACTCGTACTATGTTATCCTTTGAGGCTGCTATGCTAAGACTTGGCGGTAATGTTATAGGATTTAACAACCCTAGTAATTCATCTGTTTCTAAAGGTGAAAACCTAAAAGATACTATTCGCATTATTACAAACTATGCAGATATAGCAGTAATTCGTCACCCTCTTGAAGGTGCTGCCTTAGCTGCCAGCTTATACTCTTCAAAACCTATTATAAACGCAGGGGACGGCGGTCACTCCCACCCTACTCAAACACTAGCAGACTTATTCACTATAAAAAATACCAAAGGCTCCTTAGATAACCTTACAATTGGTATCTGTGGCGACCTTAAAAATGGACGCACTGTTCATTCATTATTAAAAGCTATGTCATCTTTTAAAGACAACACCTTTTATTTAATCTCAACACCGGAGCTTAAAACTCCAAAATACTTAACAGATATGCTTACTGAAAAAGGCAATAATTTCTATGCTGTAAGCTCTATTGAAGAGTGTATCGGAAAACTTGACGTATTATATATGACAAGAATTCAAAAAGAAAGATTTTCAAATATAGAGCAGTATGAAAAGCAAAAGAATGTATATATTTTAGATCAGGAAAAATTAGATTTAGCTAAAGACGACCTTATTATCCTCCACCCACTACCTAAAGTAGATGAGATAGATCAGGATATTGATTTTGACAAACGTGCGCTTTACTTTATACAAGCAAAAAACGGAATGTATATGAGAATGGCGCTTATAATAAAAATGCTACAAACCGAGATGCCACCAGTTACAAGACCTACTAATGACAGTGAAAGTATAAAATGTCCAAACTCTAAATGTATCACCCACACCGAAAAATACCTACCCACAAAACTTTATTCATCAAACGACCGAAACACCTCATACTCCTGCCTTTACTGTGATTACCACGTAAACTAATTTTAAAAAGGAGCTTTAATATGATTTCAATGAAACGTCAAGGCGAAAGCTATATAATGTATGACAATGACATTATTCTTGGAAATTGCGACTTTTCGCTTATTAATAAAACTATCTATAAATTTACAAATCTAAGTGACCTTAGCGACAAAATGGTTATTATAAATTTAGCTAAAGCAGTTCTTAATTTTTTTGACCTACATGGTGTTTCAAACGTTAAATGCCTTGATACTAAAAATAAAGAAATTTTAACTTCAATAGGGTTTAATGATAACCTTGAAATCTGCCTAATCGGCTATTTTGATAGCCCTTGTTCTTTATCATAAGTATCTTATAAACCTTGAAAGGATTTTTTAAATGGACGATCTATTAAACTACATACAAACAAAGCAAGCAAGCTTTTCAAAAGGGCAAAAGTTAATTGCAACATATCTTATAAACAACTATGAAAAAGCGGCTTTTATGACCGCCTCACGTCTTGGAGAAACTGTTGGAACGAGTGAGTCTACTGTTGTTCGCTTTGCGTTTGAGCTTGGTTTTGAGGGTTATCCTGAGCTTCAAGAAGAGCTACAAAAGCTAATTAGGAACAAACTAACATCTGTTCAGCGGATGGAAGTTGCAACTTCAAAGCTTGAAAATGCCGATATTTTATCTGTTGTTTTAAATTCCGATATTGAAAAAATAAAACGTACCTGTCAAGATATAAATAAAGAGGATTTTGGGATAGCAATTGAGCTAATACAAAAAGCGAAAACGATATATATTTTAGGTGTTCGCTCTTCCTCTGCCCTTGCAAATTTTCTTGCGTTTTACTTTAATCTACTCTTTGTAAATGTAAAATTAATTCAAACAAACAGTGCAAGCGAGATGTTTGAACAGCTTTTACGTGTATCTTCTGATGATGTTGTAATAGGCATTAGCTACCCTAGATACTCTAAAAGGACTGTTAATGCACTCGAATACTGTGCTAGTCAAAATGCTAAAATAATAGCTCTTACCGACAGCAGTTTATCCCCTGTTGCAAAGTTTGCAAACATTACACTTGTTGCCTACTCTGATATGACTTCTTTTGTTGACTCACTTGTAGCTCCTCTTTCTCTTATAAACTCACTTATAGTAGCAGTTGCACTAAAGAAAAAAGACGAGGTTTCAAAAACGCTTACAAACCTTGAAGATGTATGGGATAAATACGATGTTTATGAAAAATTCCCAGGAGATTATAATGAATAAAGTTTGTGTTATAGGTGGCGGAGCTGCCGGGCTTATTGCCGCTATTGTATCTGCCAGAAATGGAAATGAAGTTTACCTATATGAAAAAAATCAGATTTTAGGTAAAAAGTTATTAATCACCGGAAAAGGACGTTGCAACGTTACTAATAAATGCGAGCTAAATACATTTTTAGATAATATTGTCACAAACAAAAAGTTTTTATATAGTGCCTTTTCATCGTTTACAAGCAATGATGTTATCGACTTTTTTGAAAGTCTTGGTGTTTCCCTTAAAGTCGAGCGAGGCAACAGAGTTTTCCCTACCTCAGACAAGTCATCAGATATTGTATCTTCTTTAGTTTGTGAGCTAAAAAACGTCGGTGTTAAAGTCATAAACCAAGCAGTTATCAGTCTTGAGAGCCACGACGGCAAAATATGCGGTATAGTAACAAACGAGAAAAAAGAGAGTTTTGACAAGGTAATAGTTGCAACAGGTGGTATCTCCTACCCTAAAACCGGTTCAACAGGTGACGGATATAAATTTGCAAAATCTCAAAACCATACCGTCACGAAACTTTTGCCATCTCTTGTGCCACTTGTGGTTTATGATGATTTTTGTGAATCGCTTATGGGACTTTCTCTTCGCAATGTAAAGATAACTTTATATCAAAATGAAACTGCTATTTTTGAAGATTTTGGAGAGATGCTATTTACCCACTTTGGCATATCAGGACCGATTATTTTATCTGCCAGTGCGCATATTAATTTTGAGCATAACAATAAATTTTATCTAGATATTGATTTAAAACCCGCTCTAAATGAGCAAAAACTAGATGCTAGAATTTTAAGGGATTTTGAGGAGAATAAAAACAAAGAGATTTTACACGTTCTTCCAAAGCTACTTCCGACATCTCTTGTAAAAATTATGCTAGCTAGATGCAGTATTTCACAGATAACAAAAGTTAACAACATTACAAAAGAGCAACGACTACTACTTATTAAAAACATCAAAGCCTTTAGACTTTCTATTAAATGTGCTCGTCCCATTGATGAGGCCATTATTACCCGTGGTGGTGTTGATGTTTCGAAAATAAACCCACGCACTATGGAATCAACGCTAGTTAGCGGACTTTTTTTTGCAGGCGAAGTATTGGATTTAGATGCCTACACCGGTGGTTTTAATCTACAAATTGCTTTTTCTACCGGATACCTTGCCGCTAATAATTTATAAGGAGTATAAAAATGGATAACATAATAAATATCGCTATTGACGGTCCATCAGGAGCCGGTAAGTCTACATTATCAAAGATGGTAGCTCAGAAATTAGGATACCTTTATATCGACACAGGCGCATTATACAGAGCTATTGCACTATCTGCTATTAATCTAAACCTTGACCCGTCTTGTGAAGAGGATATTATCCCTATGCTAACCTCAATTAACATTGAAATGAAACACATTGACGGTAATCAAAAGGTACTTTTAAATGGAGTTGATGTATCGCTTGATATTCGTAAAAACAACGTATCAATGGCAGCCTCTAAAATTTCTGCTTTAGTTCCAGTACGTGATTTTTTACTCTCACTTCAACGTGATATAGCCTCTAAAAACAACTGTATTATGGACGGACGAGATATTGGCACTGTAATTCTACCTAATGCCTTTATTAAAATATTTTTAACCGCCTCACCTGAAGATAGAGCTCGTCGTCGCTATGATGAACTAGTGCAGCGTGGTGAAACAATTAATTTTGATACTCTTCTTTTAGAAATAAAAGAGCGTGATTACAACGATAGTCATCGAAAAATCGCCCCACTTATGCCCTCAAAACAATCAATAGTAGTTGACACTACTGGGAATACATTAGAAGAGTCTATGGCAACGCTATATTCAATTATAAGGAGTAAACTTGATGACGTTATATAAATTTGCAATAAACTTTATGCGCCCTCTCTCTTTTTTATTTTTAAGACTTACTCATAAAGGAAGAGAAAATCAGCCACAAAGTGGTAGCTATATTATCTGTTGCAATCATCTTTCACTTATGGACGCTGTGTTACTAGGAATTATGATAAAAAGACCTATTCGCTATATGGCAAAAAAAGAACTTTTTCGTCATAAAGTGCTTGCGTTTTTATTTAAAAAGGCAGGAGCTTTTCCTGTTGACCGTGATAAGGCAGATATCACCGCTATCAAAACTTCTCTTAAAATTTTAAAAAATGGTGATATTCTCGGCATTTTTCCTGAGGGTACAAGGGTAAAATCACAAGCGGACGGTGAGGCTAATATGGGTGTTGGGCTTTTAGCTACAAAGGCTAATGTGCCTATTTTACCGGTCCATATCATCTCTAAAAATAACAAAGTAAGGTTATTTAGAAAGGTTACAATTGTAATCGGTGAGCCTATGACCTTTGACCCAAAACCACACGCTACAAACGAAGATTTTAAAGAAATAAGTAGCATAGTTATGAAAAAAGTATACTCCCTAAAATAAAAGCAATATTATAACTATCCCCCTTTTTCAAATAAAAAACCGAAAAGAGATTTAAGAATGAAGATAACAGTCGCCCCATCGGCAGGATTTTGTTTTGGAGTATCAAGAGCTGTTGACAAAGTATACGAGCTAATATCCACCGACAAAAGAAAAATCTATACATTAGGACCGCTTATCCACAATCCGCAGGTAATAGCAGATTTAGAAAAACACGGAGTATCAATTATCTCTGACGTCACCGAAATTCCACCTGATAGTTTAGTGGTTATTCGCACTCACGGAGTTGCAAAAAGTGTTTACAACTATTTTAATGAAAATAAAATTAATTATTTTGATGCTACCTGTCCATTTGTAGCGAAAATTCAAAAAATTGTTTCAAAGTACGATAATGTTGTAATAGCCGGTGACCCTTGCCACCCTGAAGTCGTTGGTATCTATGGCCATTCGAACAATTGCACAGTGATTTTAAATCTTGAAAACTTAAAAGAAGTCTTTGAAAAAAAGGGATATACGAGCGATTTTGCCTTCACTTTAGTCGCTCAAACGACATTTTCTTTAAAAGAATGGAAAAAAATTTCAGAATATGTCAAAAAGAGCTATACAAATGCAATTATTTTTGATACAATATGTAGTGCAACGGATTTACGTCAATCTGATGCAGAAAAAATAGCCAAAAATTCGGATGTTGTTTTAATTATCGGCGGGAAAAGCAGTTCTAATACTACAAAGCTTTATGACATATGCAAAGAAATTTGTCCCAAAAGCTTTCATATTGAAAATGTTTTGGATATCCCAATAGATGAGATAAAAGCAGCCAAAAATATTGGTATTACAGCTGGTGCTTCAACATCAGATGATATAATTAAGGAGGTAACAAGAAAAATGACGGATTTAGATAATGATTTTTCTTTCGAAGAGGCACTGGAGAACTCGCTTCGTCCAGTCAATAATGGTGATATAATTAAGGGGATTGTAGTAGCAGTCGCTCCTAATGAAATTTCACTAGATTTAGGTACAAAACAGGCAGGTTTTATCACAGCAGCAGAATATTCTGCAGATCCAAATGTTAAAATTATGGACGAGGTTCATATCGGTGACGAGATTACCGTTGTAGCTGTTCGTGTAAACGACGTTGAGGGTACTATTTTAGTTTCTCGTAAACGTATTACAGCACTAGAAGGTCTTGAAGATATCGAAAAGGCTTTCACTACTGGTGAATCTTTAGATGGATTTGTAAGCTCTGTTGTAAACAGTGGTGTAATCGTTGACCACCGTGGTGCAAGAGTGTTTATTCCGGCATCTCAAAGTGGTGTTTCAAGAGATGGCGATTTGAATTCAATTCTTAAAAAAGATGTTGTATTCAAAGTTATAGATATTAAAGATGGCAGAAGAAAAAGATATATCGGCTCAATCAAAAGAGCATCAAAAGATAAAATCTTAAATGACATCGAAGTTGGCGCTACATTTAAAGGTATTGTAAAATCCTTTACAAACTATGGTGCTTTCATTGATATCGGCGGTATGGATGGAATGATTCATATAAGCGAGCTTTCATGGAGCAGAATTAAGCACCCTTCTGATGTTCTTACTCTAAATCAAGAGATCGAAGTTTATGTTAAGGACTACAATCCTGAAACAAGACGTATCTCTCTTGGCTTTAAAAAACCATCAGATAACCCATTTACTCTATTTTTAAGCAAGTTTAATGTTGGTGATATTATCGACGTTAAAATTGCACGTATCTTCCCATTCGGTGCATTTGCAGAGATAATTCCAAACGTCGACGGACTTATCCACATCTCTCAAATTGCAAACGTTCGTGTAAACAAAATTCAGGAATTCTTTAAAGTTGGCGATACTGTTTCAGTTAAAATTACTGATATTGATGAAGCTAATCAAAAGATCTCACTTTCTCGTAAAGTATTACTAGACGATTATGTTGAGCCTACTGAAAACCCTTCAGTTGAAGAAGTTTCAGAAACACCTGCTACCGAAACTACCGAAGATACTGCTACAACTGAAATAGCAGAATAATAAAGCAAAGTATTGCTACAATAGAATAAAAAATATGGTGCGTATTGTAAATTAATTTTTATCTTACACTTAAAAGGGAATTGTGTTTAAAGCTCAAACGGTCCCGCCGCTGTAATGGGGAGATATTAGTATATCACTGAATAAATTCGGGAAGGTATATTAAATGACGTTATCTATCAATGATCCTAAGTCAGAAGACCTGCCATATTTTTATATTACAAAAATCTACGGTGAATAGAGATTGTTTTAAAAAAGCTAATAAAGTGGAAGATTATCTATCCACTTTATAAATTTGTACTTTTATTTTTTGAAAGTGCTTTTGCAATAACTTTAAAGCTCTGTTTATTAAAGCAGAGCTTTTTATTATTTTAAAATACTATTTACAAAAACAAGTTAAAAGAAAGAAAAGGAAAAACTATGAACACTAAAAAGAAAATAATTGCACTAGTTGCAGTCCTTGTAATTGCAGCAGTTGCTGTTGGCGGATACTTTGTATTTATTAAACCATCAAGCGAAGTTGGAAACAAAACCGTTTCAATTAGCATAACCGCTAATAACAAAACTCTAGAAAAAGAGTATAAAACCGATAAAGAGTACTTAGAGGGTTTACTTGTTGAAAAACAAAAAGAGCTAGGCGTTACCCTTACC
>JAVVYT010000014.1:0-15806 GCA_036650995.1 Clostridia bacterium
AGCGACAATTCCGGTGATAGCTCTTCTTGGACTAGTAGTCCTTGTGTGTCCAAAGAAAACGTGACTAATATCCATATCATCAGCATAAACCGATGTAGTATAGTTATTTGTACCTCTAACTGCATCTATATTCTCACGAGAGGTCATACCTTTTTGCAAAAGGTCAATTTGAGCATACTTATCATAATCTATCGATGCGTTACCCCAAAACCAGTCATTAGCTCGTGAATAATAGGTTCTATCAGTAGTTCTTACACCGATTTGGATTGAAGAAATAAACTTTGGAACTACTGTACGCTGATAGTGCAAGAACCAAAATCCGTCTGCTAGATCGCTTAGAATAGGAGCACTTTCCGCACCGGTGCTAAGTGATTGCCCCTCAGCATAAGGATTATCATCAAACCAAATTTTAGTGATAGGCTCTCCTGCTAGCTCTGCTGTGGTGGTGTACAGGAATACCCAACGTTTGAAACCAACGTAAACGCCATTTCCAGGAATTCTTGTATATTCTATGTTATTTTTAATTATCTTGCTCGGAAGTGCCTTTTCCTTGGCACCAGGGATTACTTTATCTAGTTTATCGACTAATTCCAAAACGTCTTCATCCTCTTCCGCTTGGACATAGTACATTGCTACCCCTCGAATTGCAAGATTTGAATTATTTCTCATAAGGTCATTAGTATGTTTAATTCCTAAACGACCAATACGGTCCTCGGGATCATTCTCATCATTCAAATTATAATCGATAATTTCATCGCACCCTGCTGACGCAAGATTTAGTTTACAATAGGTGTCCGCAAATTTGTCTTGAGCAGTATAGTTTAGTGCTAGAGATTCGATATACTTAGGCTTTTCTTGTGCTGCTCTTCTTACGAACATATAGTTTGTTTTTAGTTCGTCATAAGTGAATAAATTCTCTGCATATGGGCTGAATCGATCAGCGATTGAATTTACCGGCTCATAGCCTGCCAATGTTCTGCTAAGCTTACTACCAGCTCCGGAAGATTTATAGACAAAGTCAGATGCCTTAATAGGTTTATTTACCTTATCAGTGCCGGCAACGTAGAGTGCTTTAGATACGTCACTCGCTCTATTGACATAGCAATTCGTTGCTAAAACCGAACGAGTTTCCGCCTTAGGTTCTTGAGTATAAACTTCACATGCCATATAGGGCTTTCCTATACTAGACATAAATTTTGGGAAATATGCTTTACCCTTATTAGTTTTATATGTACGGATATCGCCAATTGCACGGTAAGGGTTATAGGTTTTGGTAGAAAACGTTTTTGTATACGTTTCTACACTTCCTGGTTTTCCATAATCCTGATAAGTATACTGCAAACTACCATTTAATACGGTACCATTGTTAGCACTTTCCGACCACCTTAGTTTATCGTATAGATCAGCGTAGTAACCCTCATACACATTAGGTAAATCATGCCAATCATAGACGAAGTAAAATCCACCCAAATACTCTTCTTTGGTAGTTTCGGCAGTAAATATTTCGCTTGGTAAAAAGTAAAGATAGGAATGAGTATTCCAGCTTGACTTTGGCTCTAACTCTTGCGTATTAAAATCGAAAAATCCGCCTACGCTTAAACAGTTTACCGGCTCATAACCTGCCGGAACAGAACTCGGGTTATTTGTTACCATAATTTTTGATAGAATAGGTGGTCCTGCACATTCATTCGAAGTGGCTATAAGGGTATATTCACCTGGACTTATCGGGTCATATGGACCTTTTGTTCTAGGTCCGCTATGTCCATTATTTGAATAGGACTGACCTCCCCACGAGTAACCCTTTTCATTAGTACCACTAACAACACGGATATCTCTTAGTGCTGATTTCGGATCATCGGTAGTTCGATAGGCGACAAAGGTCGCATAGGGCAGTCCCTGCGTGAGGTTATAGTTATAGATACACCAGTTACCCTCTTTTTTTGCTGCGGCAAATTTTGCTTTTGCCTCGGTGTCCTCACTGAACATAAAGATATCGGCTAAGTACTTGCCCTCTTTTGCTTGAATATCGCTAGATAGTGGGCCATCTACCTCATAGAACAGATAGATACCACCAACATCGTCATAATATGCGTTACGATTCATATTAGCGGCTACTTTTTCTCCAAAGAATGTAACCGGCTCATACCCTACCGGGGTAGTTCCGTCACCTAGTTTGCAAAGGAACGGGTCTTCTTCAAAGGAGTTAGACTTAATCGGAGATCCTGCATCTTTATCTTTTGTAACATAAAGAGCATTCCATTTACTTCCCTGCTTATTATTAACATCGGCGGGATTCCCATTTTGGTCTAAGACGACATTGTACTCCAGAGTAGTGGAGTCTTTAATATCAAACATCTTTTTAGGAATAGAAGTATAGTGAACTGCATCTGTTACCCAGTCATAGATATACGTTGCCAGTAGCATCAGTAGCAGTACAACGCCAATAACAATAGTAAAAGCATTTACGAAAGAAAAGACTGCACTAGCAGACAGTGCGGTTGCAAGGCTACCACAAGAAGCGGCTAGCGCTGTTGCACCTACCCAACTGGCAATAAAGCCTGTAACCGGAAACATAACAGAAACTAGTAGCACTATGCCACCAACTACTCCAGAAATTGCAATTTCAAGGTTTAGAATTTTTCGAATAGCGTCTGTTACTTCATGAGTAATTTTATCGTAATCGCCTTTTGAACTCATATAACGATTTGCCTCATTAGTAATACCAACTTCTTCACCGTAAGCGGTCATATTAACGCCGGTATAAACAGACATTTTTTTGCCTTCGTAAGTCTTATCAAATTCAATTTCTTTTTCTATATCTTCTAATTTTTTTACACCTTCGTTATATGCTTTTTCATCCATAAACGCACTTGGTACAATAGAAAGCATAGTACTCATATGCACCGAATTGAATTGCCCTGGTGTTAAAGCTTTAACCATTTTATATAGATCTGTTGTTTTTAGGTCATCGGCTTTTAGCAAAAGATTTGCAACGTTCGGGTAATTTTCAAGCAATTCATAGCAAGCATAGTACAAAGGAAGTGGCTCTTCGCTAGTATTGGCATCAAGTGATTTTCCAGCTATTACCTCATCGATTTTATCTGAAAACTCTTCTTTAGATTCTTGTGAATCCTCTTTAGGTTTTTTTAGCTCATTGGCTTTTTTAGCTTCCACAGATCTTTTAAGATTTTTAGAGAAGTCACGAATAGGTCCTAATATTTTTGAAGCCTTAACGTCATATAGGTCAGGTCTATCATCTAAAACTTCACCATTAGTTAGTTCTTCTTCAAGTGCCTGCACCCAACTTTTCACATCAGAATCTTTTTCGGGTGGTATTTTTTGTAGAAGGTTAAAGTCTTTATCTACTGTATATCTTAAAGTAGGGGATTGAGTACCTAGCACTAGATAGGTGTAAATACAAGATATAATTGAGCTATTGCATAGCAAAATCATTTCGTGAAGATCATACTTAGTACGTTTTGTATCTTTTAAAAAATCTCCTAGTAGCACTTTACCCTCTGGTACATATAGAGTGTTTAATGACTGATATGCAAGTAATGCTGGTAGACTGCCCTCGCTAAAGTTATCGCTAAACTCTTTACACATAACGAGCATATCGGCTGCAATCTCACCTACGTTTTTAGCACCTGCCTCAGCACTCTCACGATAATTCATACGTGAGAAACCACCCTCCATATCCATAAGGGAAATATCGGTAATGGCATCTTCTTTATTGAGTGTAGTTTTATAGCCAAGATAAACATAGCCCTCGTAAGTTCCATCGTTTAAATTAACGTCTAAAAACTGATAACCCATATTTAGAAGTGCTTTTTGTGCATTCTTCGGGTAATAATAGTCGGTTGCAATACGAATATCACTAACATAGCTTTGCATTGTATCAGTTCCTATATCAGGGAAACCGTCTACCGGGTGACCTCTAAATCCGTCATCCTCATACACGAACTCTTCTTCTAGCTCATCAATTTGTTCTTTAGTTAGCGAGTCAGAAACTGTCGTTTCGGTCGGATGAATAGGATTTGCATTAACCTCTGCTATTCTGCCAAAGTTAATGGTAACTAATGTCATCACCAACGCCACTGCCACTGTTTTTAGTAGAAATTTTTTCCTCTTCATTATATTTCCTCCTTTTATAATTAAAATACTTATATTTCAGCTGTGATTAAAGCTGTTGTTTCTTTTATTATAGAGGGTCAACTACGACAACATATAGACAAAATTCCGCAAAAAATAAATTATTTTAAAAAAGTTTTTAAAAGTTTTAAAAATAAATTTAAAATTTGTCTATATCTTGTCATTAGAATGTGTTAGAATGAAACAAAGACATTATATTGTAAGGAGAGTGCTACTTTGTGTCAGAAATTCTTAAAATTATAAATATTGCCTTAGAAGGCTGGAGCGTTCTCTTTTGCCTAATCGCTGTTGTAGTTCTTGTAGTAGGCACTAAAATTGAAAAGAAAACGAGAAATTATTTTATAGCAATTTTTCTTTGTCTAGCTTTAGATTTATGGTCGAATATTTCAGGACTTCTCAGTAAAGGGAACATAGATTTTATGGGGAGTATGATAGTTAGAGTTGCAAATTTCAGCGAGTTTTTCTTCGGGTATTTACTTTCTTTTATTTTATCGATGTACGTACTTCACGTTGTAAGCGGTGACAACAAAAAAGAGTTTATAGTATGGAAAACCCTATCGCAAATAGTTTTCGGGGTATCGGTTTTAGTGCTTATTATCTCACAGTTTAATGGTATGATTTATTACATAGACGAATACAGTATGTATCACCGTGGCTCATTATTTTGGCTGTCGCAAGCATTTGCCATAGCCTCACTTGTTTTAAGTTTTGTACTTATTTTAAGGTGTCGCAGTCGACTTTCTACAAAGGAGCAGATAGCTTTTGCAGTTTACATTTGTTTACCTGTTGTCGCACTAGTTCTTCAGCTTTTCTTTTATGGAATTTACTTTGCACTACTAGCCTCGACTGTTTCGGCTATTGCAATGCTACTATTAATAGTAAGTTATCAACGTGACAAGTTTTACGAACAAGAGCGAGAGTTAGTAGAGATGCACTCAGCTATTATGCTATCGCAAATTCAGCCACATTTTCTACACAACACGCTAGTATCAATGGCACAGCTTTGTGTTAAAGATCCGGTGCTTGCTAAAAACACAATTATCACCTTTTCAGAATATATGCGAGAGAATATGAATTCACTAAAGCAAAAAACGCCCATTCCATTTGAGCAAGAATTTAGCCACCTTAAAACGTATGCAAAGCTCGAACAACTCCGTTTTGGGGAGGCACTGAAATTCCAGTTTGACATTCAAACAACCGATTTTCAAGTACCTGTTTTATCAGTACAGCCGATTGTTGAAAATGCTGTAAAGCACGGTGTTGGTATGAAAGAGGATCGAGGAACTGTTTTTATTACCACGAGAGAGCTTCCTTTATTTTTTGAGATTTGCGTTACCGATAACGGAGTTGGTTTTGACCCTTCTGATATCGGGGCGGACGGGAAAATACATGTAGGCATCGAAAATGTCCGCAGTCGTTTAAAAAACCTTTCAAACGGCACGCTTACCATAGAAAGTGAAAAAGGCAAAGGAACAAAAGTTACCATTAAAATTCCAAAGGAGAGATAAATATGAAAATATTAGCTGCCGACGATGAAGTTTTAGCACTAGAGATGCTTACCCAGGCACTAACAGAGGCTTGTCCTGATGCGGAGATTTTTAGTTTTAACAAGCTATCAAAGTTATTAGTTTTTGCAACCGAAAACCCTTGTGATGTTGCATTCATAGACATACAAATGCCCGGTATGACAGGGCTTGAGCTAGCGAAAAAGCTAAAGAGTATGTGGTCACGAATTAACATTATCTTTGTAACGGGATTTGACGAATTTACAGGAGAGGCATTAGCGCTACACGTTAGCGGATACATTATGAAACCGGTAACTGTTCCAAAGATTAAAGCGGAGCTAGCTAATCTCAGGTACCCTGTTGCCACAAAATGTTCTACTCTTTTAAAGGTAAAAACCCTTGGTAATTTTGATGTATTTACACCCACTGGAGAGCTTGTTCATTTTGAGCGAACAAAGGCGAAAGAGGTACTAGCCTACTTAGTTTATCGCAGAGGAGCTTCCTGCACAATAAAAGAGATTGCGGCGGCACTTTTCGAGGACGAAGAGTATGATAAAAAACAGCAAAACTACCTACAAAAGATTATTTCATCGCTACTCCACACTCTTTGCACAGTAGAGGCGGAGGCTATAATCGTGAAAAAGTACAACAGTTTAGCGGTTGACGTATCGCTATTAGAATGTGATTATTATCAGTTCATCGAGAAAAACTCTACTACTATTAATGAATATTCCGGTGAGTTTATGTCACAATATCCTTGGGCAGAGTTTGTCGTTGGGTACTTAGAAGAAATTTTCAGAGGCAAATAAATTATAGCATTTGACATACAAAAAAATATATAATTTATTTTTAAAAATTGTCCGCCTTTTGTCATACTTGGTTTGTTATCGTAGAAGGTGTAATATACTTATTTTATTCTTACAATTAAAACGGAGGTGTGTTGAATTGAAGAAAATATTGTGCACAGGGTTAATTTTTATTATTTTATTAATATCTATTCCCTTTTCCGCTTTTTCCATGTCTAGTAATACAAGAACCTATTTAATTAATATACACACGTCGAGTGATGAGGGATCTTCTACAAGTGGTGATGTTTACCTTAAACTTTATGGTGACAAAGGTGAAACTGCATTTTGGAAGGTTACCGATGATATTGGCAACAAAGCGTCTCAAAATGGACGTTTACACTCAGGTGATCGCTTATCTAGTGTTATTCGTGAGCGAGATGTTGGAACTATTTCAAATATTAAGGTTGCCTACTATCAGTCGACTGAAAACGACTACACCTGGGGTTTTGACTACTTAGAGCTTGATGGGGCAAAATATCCTATTAAAAAAACACTAGCTACTAGCGACGGATATCCATGCGTTTTAGATGTAGCATTAAATAATTCTGAAAACAGTCAGCCAACAGTTGATCGTCACCTTGTTATAGAGGGCAGACAATACGATAAACTTCCCGATCTTTCATACGACAAAAACTATTTACTTGAAATAAAAACAGGAGATAGTATAGCGGCTGAAACAAATGAAATTGTTCGCCTACAACTAGTAGGGACTAACGGTGAAAGTGATTGGCTTACAATTAATGGGAACAATGGCAATGGTAGCAACGTATTCAATCGAGATACCAAAACCACCTTTTCGCTATCAGGGCAACACGAGCTTGGGGATATAAAAGAGCTTCGGATAAAAATGGGAACTACCCTCACCTCAGCCGACAAAGGTTGGCTACTTGAATCGGTTACAGTTAGAGGAAAAGATCCTTGTGAGATAAACCAATGGTTACAAAGTGCCGATTATCTTTCAGTTTATTTAGACGCACCAGAGAATTTAATGCTAATAAAAATAGAGCCAAAAACCTCCGCTAGTATTCTAAGCACGCCTATTCTTGTAGTAATTATAGGAGGCTCACTAGTCATTCTAGCTACTGCTATCCTTGCTGTGTTTATTGTGAGAAAAAGAAAGCAAGAAACTTATAATTAAAGCTAAAGATTTATAAAAAAAGTTGTTTTAGGAATAGCAAAACCATCTGTTTTAAAAGCTAAATATTTTAGCAAAAATTTTAAAGCAGAGAAAACAATAATTTAATAAAAAAAGCAAAGGAAACCATACAATGAATTTAAAAAGTAAAATGATTATAGAAGAATACGAGAAAGAAAAGCCAAATTATATTGCTCTTGGTAATGTGGTGGACTCCAAACTTCGTGCATTAATAAAAGAAAAGCATATGAACGTTTTAGCTATCGAGCATAGGGTAAAAGAAGAGCAGAGCCTTATAGGAAAGCTTGAAATAAAGGGCGACAAGTACAAGAATTTATCAGAAATTACCGATATACTAGGGGCAAGGGTTATTTCATTTTTCAGTGATGACGTGGACGAAATAGCGATGCACATTGAGAAAATGTTTGACATTGACTGGGAAAACTCGGTAGACAAGCGAGCGCAGCTAAGTCCTGAAGCTTTTGGATATCTTTCACTTCACTATATTTGTTCTTTGCCATTTAACGGTGAGTACCCGAAAGAAATTTGTGGCAAGAAATTTGAAATACAACTTCGTTCTTCTCTACAACACACATGGTCGGCAATTAATCACGATTTAGGTTACAAAAGCGAATTTGGTGTTCCCCGAAATATCGTGCGTGAATTTTCTAGAGTAGCCGGACTTCTCGAAGTAGCGGACGAGCAATTTTCTCACATTAAAAAAAGTATGGCAGATTACTGTCAAGACGTACGTACACGCATTGCGGACAACAAGGCAGAAAACATTAATATAGATATGGTTTCACTCAAAGAGTATCTTCTATTAAACAAAAAAATGCGTGATTTTTTAAGCTCACTTGCAAGCATTTGCGGAGCTGAGATTAGCGACATTGACCCACAGAGTTACATTGAACAGCTATCGTGGCTAGGAATGAAAACTCTCGGTGATTTGCAAAATATGTTAGAAAGCAACGAAGAGCTAGCGCTTGCACTTGCTGAATGTTCACTACGAAACACCGAACTTGATATACTCTCTTCAACAGTAGGACTTCGATTTCTCTGTCGTGCAGAGCTTTTAACCAAAGGGTACACAGAAGAAAAAGTAGCAGAATTTATTCTATTAGGAACAGAAAATAAAGATAGAGCTTTGCGTCAAGCTAAAAGATTATTTAGCCAATATGACATTATAAGAGGTGATCGTGAATGAACTATACCCAACGTATGGCATTCAAAAAAGCACTTGAATATGCAACAGAAAAGCATTTTGGGCAGATTAGAAAAGGCGGATCACCGTACATCTCGCACCCAATTGCGGTAGCAAATACGTTATGCAAAAAAGGGTTTGGCGTAAACTATCAAATAGCGGCACTTTTTCACGATCTACTAGAAGATACAGATGCCACAGAATTTGAGATACTAGCGCTTAGCAACACTGATGTACTAAAGGCTGTCAAGGTTTTGACAAAGACTCCGGGTTACAAAATGGAGGAGTATATTCGCAACATAAAGGCAAACAAAATAGCGTTTGAGGTAAAGGCAGCGGATAGGCTAAACAACCTACAAAGTGCGATCTGCACCGACACTGATTTTAAACGCAAATACATTTTAGAAACAGTCGATTGGTATCTTGATTTTTCACCTGAAATTCGAGTGGCGTTAAAAGAGCTTGCACATACGCTTATGCACCCAATTACAGAACTTTCTTTCCTTTATGAGCCAATTGAAACGTGGAAAATTAACAAATAAATTTTTTTAAGATAAAATAAAAATATAGCTAGAAGTAGGAGATGATAATTTGTTTGAGCAACTAATAGATGAATTTCTTTTGATGCACAAAGAGGGTTTATGTGTCATTGACGACGAGTCAAAAGAGATACTTTTTGCCGACAAACTTATAAAACAATTTTTTGGGGAGGACCTTGTAGGTGCTCCTTGTTATAAAGGATTTTTTGGGAAAAATAGCGTTTGCGAAAACTGCCCTAAAATTTCACAAAATAATGAAAGCCCTGAATACTGGGAAATGGCACGAAAAACTGATCCTGCTAAAATGTATCTTGTCAGCGGTGCGATTATGCCAAGTGACGGACGTCGTTTACGTATCTGTCGTTTTCAAGACATCAGCGAATACCTACTTTTAGTTGGTGACGTGGTGGACTATACCGGGATTTTGTTTGACGAAGTTTCCGCTAAAGGATTTATCGACGAACTAACTGGTTTTTCTAACCGCAACTGCTTTCTTGAACGCAAAAATGGCGAATATTTAAGTTGTAAAAGCTGGGGCGTTATTTATTTTGATATTAATAATATGAAAGCCGCTAACGATAGGCTCGGTCACGAGGCTGGAGATGCCCTACTTCGAATGGCAGCCTCCGCTATTTCTGTGCTAGAACAAGACGGCGCGCATCTCTACCGAATTGGTGGCGATGAATTTTTGGCAGTCATACCGAATTGCGACAAGAAATTTATGCAAAAAATTATGCAGCAATGGGAAAACGTCTATAAAAATATAGGCTCAACACAAAATGGTATTCCGTGCAGAATTGCTGTCGGTATGGCTTATGGTGATTCTTCTGAAACTCTAGACGATGTTGTCCGCCGAACAGATGAACAAATGTACGCCGACAAAAAAAGCCAAAAAACCCCCCGCACAAAATAACTTTTAAAACCTTCTTTGCAAATTGCTGTCGGTATGGCTTTGGTAATTTTTCAAAAACTCTAGACGATGTTGTCCGCCGTGCAGATGAACATATGTACGCCAACAAAAAAACCCAAAAAACCCACCGCACAAAATAATTTTAAAACTCAAAATTACATATATTAAGAAAACGGAGTCGGTCATAAAATCCCCCTCCGCTTTTTTTGTCTATTCAGAAACTAGTTCTTTAAAAATTATTTTTTTTCAAATTTTCGCTAATGGTCATTTTTCCATCCTTTTATAATAACACAAATAAGAACAATATCAACGATTATAGTTGCCACACTTGCTATAATTTCTAGCATTTTTTCACTATTTCTTTTTTTATATTGACAATGAATAAAAAATAATGTATATTAAGTACGGGGGGTTTAGCCCCCTATGCCTACTCTATTAGCTTGTTAATCATTGTGATTAACTCACTAATGAGTTGTACTAAAACAGTAATTAAGATTATCTTTGAGGAAACTTCTTTTTTACTGTTTTTTCTTTTGCCTTTTTTAACTTTTTAAGGCTTTGTTAAATTATTTACTTATGAAAATAAATATGATATAATTATTTAAAATAGAAGTTTCTTAAAAATAGAATTTTTTTAAAATAAAGTTTTTTTAAAATAGAATTTTTTTAAAATAAAATTTTTTTAAAATAGAATTTTCTTAAAAATAAAATTTTTTAAAAAGAGTAGGTGGTGATATTTTATGTACAAGATAATGATTATAGAGGACGACGTTGGGATTTCACAGGCGATAAAGGAGCAGGCAATTAGCTGGAATTACGAAGTTTTTTGCGTACAGGATTTTAGGAATGTGCTTACTGATTTTGCAGAGTTTAAACCGCAGATAATTTTGCTAGACATCTCGCTACCATTTTTCAATGGCTATCATTGGTGCAGTGAGATTAGAAAGATATCGAAAGTGCCGATTATCTTCATTTCATCACTTGCAGACGATATGAACATTGTTATGGCAATGAATATGGGCGGTGACGATTACATAGCAAAGCCATTTGACCAAAGTGTAATAATGGCTAAGATACAGGCTATGCTCAGAAGGACATATGATTTCACCCCTGAAACCTCATTTTTACAGCACAGGGAAGCGTTTTTGAACACGAACAACAACACTCTCACCTACAACGAAAAGACTATTTCGCTCACGAAAAACGAGTACCGCATTTTATACACTTTAATGCAACACAAAGGCAAGGTAGTCAGTCGTGAAAAATTAATGGAGCATTTATGGCAAACGGATCTTTTTATTGATGAAAACACCTTAACTGTCAACATAAACCGTCTTAGGAAAAAGCTTGAAGCTATAAATCTTTGCGATTTTATCACCACGAAGTTTGGGATTGGATACATCATAGAATAATTTTAGGAGGGGTTTTATGGAGCTACTACTTTGGTATTTAAAGCAGAAAAAGAAAGCCATAATATTATGCTTTTTATTTTCCGTCATATTTATTTTAACTTTTTACCTATATCATCTTCCGATAAAAGCTGTTCTCTACCCTACTTTACTCTGCGTTATTTTAGGAATTATATATTTAATCTTTGATTTTCAAAGTTTCAAAAAACGGCACAATATTCTACAAACTCTGCAAAATCTATCTATTAATCTAACCGACAAGCTACCAAAAGTAACAACTGTTTTAGACAAAGACTATCAAAACATAATTTTAGCACTACAAGAGGACAGGCTTGCACTCGAAACTAATATGAGCAACAAGTATTCTGATATGATACTTTACTACACTGTTTGGGTACATCAGATAAAAACTCCGATAGCCTCAATGCGACTTTCGCTACAAAATCAAGACTCTGCCTTTTCACGCAAACTCTCTAGCGAGTTATTTCGTATAGAGCAGTATGTCGAGATGGTTTTAGTATATTTACGATTAAACTCTGAATCGACCGACTATCTTTTTTACGAATATGACATTGACGATATCATAAAAAAAGCCATCAAAAACTTCTCGAATGAATTTATTGAAAAGAAGATTAGCCTTAGCTACGACCCTATTAATTTAAAGATAATCACCGATGAAAAGTGGTTTTTATTTGTGATAGAGCAGGTGCTATCAAACGCACTAAAATACACAAACAGTGGATTTATCAAAATATATTTAAAGCAAAACAAAACTCTTTGCATTGAAGATAGTGGCATTGGAATTGCTAGCGAGGATCTACCCCGTATCTTTGAAAATGGCTACACCGGGTACACAGGGCGTGCGTACAAAAAGGCTAGCGGTATTGGCTTATACCTTTGCAAAACTATCTGTAACAAGTTAAATCAAGAGATAAAAGCTAGCTCTACTATTGGAGTTGGGACGACAATTAGCATTGATTTAGCAAAGCCACACACAAAAAGCAAATAAGTTCTTACAAAAACGTAAGGATTAAATTAGGAAATGTAAGCTAAAGAAATGGCGTTGCATTTCCTAATTTGATACAATGGATATAGCAAAAAAACTATATCACAAATTTGAAAGGACGATACTTATGAGCATTTTAGAGGTTAAAAGACTTCAAAAAATCTATACAACAAGGTTTGGCACAAACAAGGTTATGGCACTTAAAGACGTTAATTTTTCAGTAGAAGAGGGCGAGTACGTTGCCATTATGGGCGAATCGGGATCTGGTAAAACGACGCTACTTAACATTTTAGCCGCTCTTGACAAGCCAACTAGCGGAGCTGTTTTTTTAGAAAACAAAGAGCTTACTAAGATAAAAGACTCTGCCATTGCGACCTTTAGAAGAGATAATTTAGGGTTTGTTTTTCAGGATTTCAATCTACTAGACACCTTTTCTTTAGAGGACAACATCTATCTACCATTAGTTTTAGCAGGCAAATCCCACTCTGAAATGAGCAGTAAACTAGCCACAATTGCAAAACAACTTGGAATTTTAGACATATTAAAAAAATACCCTTACGAGGTTTCCGGCGGGCAAAAACAAAGGGCAGCAGTTGCAAGGGCGCTCATTACAACACCTAAAATAGTGCTAGCGGACGAGCCAACAGGTGCGTTAGACTCAAGGGCTTCCGACGAATTACTAAAGTTATTTTCACTAATAAACAAGAATGGGCAAACAATTTTAATGGTAACCCACTCGGTAAAAGCAGCTAGCAACGCTCGTCGCATTTTATTTATAAAAGACGGAGAGGTATTTCATCAGATATACAAAGGTGACAGCACAAACGAGCAGGTTTATCAAAAAATTTCGGACACGCTAACGCTACTAGCAACAGGTGGTGACAAATAATGAGCAGATTATTTTACCCTAAATTTGCGTTTAACAGCATTAAAAAAAACAAGAAACTATACATTCCTTATATTTTAACCTCTGTCTTATGGGTTATGATGTATTATATTATAAACGCATTATCGATTTCGCCCTTTGTAAAAAACCTAAAAGGTGGCAGTTTTGTTTGTGAACTTTTAGGCTATGGTGGCGGTGTGATGCTTGTTTTTTCACTGATATTTTTATTCTACACCTCTTCATTTTTAAGCAAGAGAAGAAACAAAGAGTACGCACTTTACAACATTCTTGGTATGAACAAGAAAAACATTGCCCATATTCTTTTATGGGACACTATTATAACTTTCGGCATTTCCATTATAATAGGGCTACTTTTAGGGACTGTTTTTCTCAAGATAGCGGAGCTTTTTTTAGTTAATATTATAAATGGTGAGATAAATTATTCTCTTTACATCAGCTGGGAAACCATACTAACTACTATATTATTTTTTGGAGCTATCTTCATTTTGATTTTACTAAAAGCACTCTTTAAAATCAAAATCACAAATCCTATCGAGTTACTTCACAGCGAAAGCTCAGGCGAAAAGCCACCAAAGGCAAACTTCATCTTAGGAATTTTAGGATTTATCACCCTTATAGTTGCCTACTATCTTGCCCTAACAGTGCAAAATCCGCTTAAAGCTTTGAGCTTATTTTTTATTGCGGTGGCACTTGTCATAATCGGGACCTATCTTATCTTTATATCGGGGTCGGTTTTACTCTGCAAAATTTTGCAAAAAAACAAGTCCTATTATTACAAGTCAAGCCATTTTATTTCTGTTTCATCAATGGTATACAGAATGAAGAGAAATGGTGCTGGTCTTGCCTCAATTTGCATACTAGCCACTATGGTTTTAGTTATGATATCCTCAACGTCTAGCCTTTATTTCGGGGCTAAAGACGCAATTATAGAGCGGTACCCAAGACAGCTCTCTTTACAGTTTAAAATGAAAGATACAAAAGCCACAAGCGATAGTTTTATAAAAGAGATAGATAGTTTTGCTGTAAAAGAGTGTGATAAATTTAATACTACTATGGAAAACAAGCTACACTATCAGATGATTGAAAGCGGTGGAAAGCTTATAAATGGTGCTTTTGATTTAGATCCAAACAATGTGACAAACTCTATGGAGAATATCTATCAGCTCTATTTAGTGCCACTAGAAGATTACAACAGAGTGTTAAACAAGTCTGAAACGCTAAAGCAGAATGAAGCGCTAGTTTATAGCACAAGGGTAGAGTTTTTAGAAAATACCATTACCTTTAAAGGTGGAAATTCTTTTAATGTAGTAAAGCATTTAGACGAATTTTGGAGCAGTAGCTCGGCTGCAATGTCTATAATTCCTTCTTTATTTATCGTTGTGCCTGACTTAGAATATGCAACATTTGGCATAAATTCTATCCCTGATTTTAAGGGCAACGCTATTTTAAACAACAGTATTTTCATAAGCTTTGACACTGATTTAAGCGAGGAGCAGCAAACAGAGTTATATAACGCATTTCCATACTCATCAGAAGCTATATTAAGGCAAAATGACACAATAGCCTCTATTGATTTTGAATGTCGTGCAAGTGAAGAGGCGGATTTTTTCGCATTATATGGCGGACTGTTTTTCATCGGAATTATACTTAGCTTACTCTTTATCTCGGCGGCTGTTTTAATAATTTACTACAAGCAAATTGTTGAAGGGTATGAAGATAAAAACAGATTTGAGATTATGCAAAAGGTGGGTATGACAAAAAGAGAAATTAAAAAGAGCATAAACTCTCAACTTCTAACGGTTTTCTTTATCCCTCTAATCGTTTCCGGCATGCATTTAGCTTTCTCTTTTCCTATTATAAAAAATATTCTTTTGATGTTTAATCTTAGCAATATCGGGTTATTTGCTATAACGACGGTTATTAGCTTTATAGTGTTTGGACTTTTCTATGCCCTTGTCTACCGCATAACCTCGTCTTTCTACTATAACATCGTAAGCAGTAAAGACGATACCTTACCCCTGTAATTTATAATGCTTTGAAAATATAACCCTTTATTTTAAACCCCATTCTTAACTACAAAAGCTAAAGCTTTATAAAAAACTTCTGTTTTACAAAAACCAAGGTTTTGTGAAAGCTAAAGCTAAAGCTTTATAAAAAACTTCTGTTTTACAAAAACCAAGGTTTTGTGAAA